>JBARYS010000032.1:0-1658 GCA_049648155.1 Catalinimonas sp.
GTGCTGTTCAGCGGCATCGCCAACCCCGCGCCGCTACGCGCCTACGCCGAGCAACACTTCGACGTGCGCGACGGGCGGCGCTTCCCGGACCACCACCGCTACACGGCGCGCGACCTGGCCGACCTGGGCCGACGTGCCGACGCGGCGGGGGCGGGCTGGCTCACCACCGAGAAGGACGCCGTGCGGCTGCTGGAAGACGCGCTGCGCCCCCACTGGTCCGGCCGGCCGGTGTACTATCTACCCATCGAGGTGCGTTTCTTGTGGGAGACGGGCGGGGCCTTCCTCCGTCTGCTGCGCGGGGCCGTCACTGCTTCGCGCTGAGTCCGTTTCATCTTCCGCCCCTTCGCTGTACGCCGCCGCCTACCTTTGCCCGTGCTTCGCCCGATTTTGTGCCTCCTGGTGCTGCTGAGTCTCCCCGCCGCCGCCCAGATTCTCGACGACTCCACCCGGCAGGTCTACGGACCGAGCACCACCGGCTACCGGCTGGAGCGCGACCTGTTCAACGGCATCGACACGGTCTACACGCTCGACACCAGCTACTTCGGCGGGCACAACTACGAATTTGCGTGGCAGCCGCCCTACTACCACCACCTCGGCGAGTTGGGCACGGCCGCGCAGCCGCTCTTCTACCCGCTGCCGGAGGTGGGCCACCGCCTGGGGGTAAATGTCTACGACCTGTATGCATACGACAACGACGACGTGCGCTACTTCGACACGCGCTCACCGTTCACGTCGCTCTACTACGTGCAGGGTACGCGCGGACAGCAGTGGCTCACGGTCGACTTCAGCCGGAACGTCACGCCGCGCTGGAACGTGGGCCTCCGCTGGCGGCGGCTCAGCTCCGACCGGCAGATCGCTCCCAGCACGAACCGCCGCGTGAACACCCGCGCCGACCACCACGCCGTGATCATCGAGACGAGCTACGCCTCCGAGGACGGCCGCTACCGGCTGGTGGGTAATTACCGCCACCTGAACCACTTCGTGTTCGAGTCGGGGGGGCTGCTGCTGCGGCCCGGCGACGACCAAGAGGACCTCTTACGCTCGGTGCAGGCGCAGACCGAGCTGGAGCGGCTGAGCAGCTCGGCCATCACGCGCGACCGGCGCAACAACTTTCACGTTTACCATCAGTACGACCTGACGCCCACCAACCCGGACCGGCGACGGTCGGCGCTGCGGCCCGCGCAGCTTTTTCACGTGCTGGACCGCCACTGGCAGCGCTTCAGCTATAACGACGATGAGTTGGGCTTTGCTCAGTCGTCGGTCGGCTACACGGCCGGGACGGACTTCTACCCGAACCGCTACTTCGACTCGACGCTGACCAGCCACCCGCTTTACTACTCGGACTGGGAGAACACGCTCGGCATCAAGGGGCGGCTCACAGGCTTGCAGTACAGCTTGTTCTTCTTCCGCCGCGACCTGCGCCTGGACCGCCCGCGCCTCGACCCGGCCTACACGCGTGCTGAGAACTACGGCGGGGCGACGCTCAAGTACTTCATCAACGACACGAACTACGTCGAGACCGAGGCGCGCTACGAGTTGGGCGGCAGCTACCGCTTCACGGGGCGGTTCGTGACCAACTGGTTCAACGTCGAGTGGATTCGCCAGCGCACGCCCGCCACCTTCGTGCAGCAGTTTTACTTGGGCAACCACTTTGCGTG
>JBARYS010000033.1:0-4103 GCA_049648155.1 Catalinimonas sp.
GAAGGGCGGCGTGCTGAAGCGCTTCGACTATGACCATTGGGACCGCCTCACGTGGCGCAT
This sequence comes from Catalinimonas sp., assembly GCA_049648155.1. GTDB lineage: Bacteria > Bacteroidota > Bacteroidia > Cytophagales > Flexibacteraceae > JBARYS01. The sequence continues at coordinate 61 of JBARYS010000033.1, forward strand.
CGGCTATACCACTGTTTTCGACCTGATGGAACGTTTGCAGATTTCCGGCGACCACCACGAGATTGCCCGCTTCGCCGAAGCGGACATCGACTATGCGCTCTTCCACAAGTCGCTGGTCGAGGTGGTCGGTCACCTGAACTTCGTGCACGAGGCCTGGGTGGCCCGCACATTGGGGGCCGAGCGCTACCAGGCGGAACTGGACGTGCTGCCGCCGCACCTTAGCTTCGTCCAGGAGCGGTACGACGGCCGGATCGCGGCGCTGATCGGAGGCCGCCGACCAGCCGCAGCGTCACGCCCTCTGCGGCTGGCCTGACACCAAATCGAAAGATTCTGGTCGCTAACGGCTCGGGTGTTTTCGGCGGTGGCCACGACGCGTCGCCACGCGGGGAGTTACCGCGCCCACAACGCCGGCGGTCACCGATCCGACGTGTCAGTTTTGACCTGTTATCGTTACTTTAGCGATCACTCATCTTTTGCTTGTTCTGCCATTCATGTCTGATCTTGCTAAGGAGCTAATCCGCCCGGCGGATGTTGATGCCGAAGCCGTTACCTTAGTCAATTGCGACGATGAGCCCATCCACCGGTTGGGGGCCATTCAACCTTTCGGACGTTTGGTGCTCTGCCACCCCGAGACCTTACGCATCGAGCAGGTGAGCATGAATGTGGACGCCACGCACCCGCAGGGGCGGTTGGGGCAACCGCTGGAGGCGTTGATCGGCGAAGCGAACGTGGCCCGCGTGCGTGAGGCCACCGCCGACGGCTTCGACAACCCGATCCTGCTCACGATGGAGCTCGACGGCACGCCGTACGAGGTCTTTATCTACGAAACCGAAGGGTCGCTGGCGATAGAGTACGAGCCGACGCCGCAAGGCCACCGGCCGCCCGACTTCTTCAAGATCAACGGCCTGCTGCAACAACTTAAACTCGACGGCGACGTGGCGACGCTCTGCCGACGTGCGGCCACGTCGATGCGCCGCCTGGTGGGCTTCGACCGGGTGATGGTCTACCGCTTTGCGCCCGAGCTGCACGGTGAGGTGATCGGCGAAGACCACCGCGACGGGCTGGAGTCGTACTTGGGGTTACACTACCCTGCCACCGACATCCCGGCGCAGGCGCGGGCGCTCTACTTGCAGAACCACTGCCGGTTGATTGCCGACGTAAACGCGCCGCCGGTACGGCTGATTCCCGCTCTGCATCCCCACACAAAGCGGGTGACCGACCTGTCGTCGTCGTCGATACGGAGCGTCTCGCCCATCCACATCGAGTACCTGCAAAACATGGGTTTACGCGCCTCCATGTCGATCTCGATCGTGCAAGACGGGCACCTTTGGGGGCTGTTCGCTTGCCACCATTACGCGCCCTTTCACGCGCCGCTCTCGTTACGGCAGACGGCCGAGTTTTTCAGCAACGTATTCGCCGCCCGCCTCGCCGAGAAAGAAGCCACCCTGGAGCGTTCCTACCAAGCAAGTTTCCGGCGCCGGCAGGCCCAGATGCTGGAGGAGATGTCGAACCGCACCGACTTCGCGACGGCTTTTTACGAGGGATCTCCCACGCTGCTCGACCTGATCGACGCCCCCGGGGCGGCCGTCTGCTTCGACGGTCAACTCCACACCCTGGGGGAGACGCCCGACGCGGACGCGATCCGGCAACTGGTGGGTTGGCTGCAACGTCACGACGAGCGGGAGGTGTTCCATACCGACGCGCTGACGGAGCTGTGGCCTGAAGGAGAAGCGCTGCGCGAGCGGGCCAGCGGCGTGCTGGCGCTGGCGATCTCGCAAGTCCAGGGCGATTATCTCTTCTGGTTCCGGCCGGAGGCAAGCCGGATGGTGCAGTGGGCGGGTAACCCCACGAAGGCATTGGTGAACGAGGCGGGCAAGCTGCGCCTCTCGCCCCGCAAGTCGTTTGCGGCTTGGAGAGAGGAGGTGGGCGGCCGCAGTCGCCCCTGGACAGATTACGAAGTAGAGGCGGCCACCGGCTTTCGCACGGTGGTGATCGGCCTGGTGCTCAAGACCGCCGGAGAGCTGAAGCTGCGGGCCGACGTGCTCGCCCGCCTGAACGACGAGTTGACGCGCAGCAACGACGACCTCGACTCGTTCGCTTACATCGCTTCGCACGATCTGAAGGAGCCGCTGCGGGGCATCCGCAACTACGCGCAGTTTCTGCTGGAAGACTACGAGGACCAACTCGACAAGGAGGGACGGCAAAAGCTGGAGACGCTGGTGCGCCTCGGCCGACGTATGGAAGAGCTCATCAGCTCGCTGCTGGAGTTCTCGCGCGTGGGGCGTCTCGACCTGGCCGTGAAGCGGTGCGACACGAACGAGATCGTCGCCGACGTACTCGAAATGCTCGCCCCCCGGCTCGAAGAGCGCCGCGCCGTCGTACACCTGCCCCGTCCGCTGCCGACCGTCGAGTGCGACGAGGTGCGCATCACGGAGGTGTTCGCCAACCTGATCTCGAACGGAGTGAAGTACAACGATCAGCCGCAACCACGCGTTGAGGTCGGCTACACCGAAGTCGAGGGCAGCGATAACCCCGTCTTCTTCGTACGCGACAACGGCATCGGCATCGAACGGGAGTACCACGAGAATGTGTTCCACATCTTCCGCAGACTGCACGCCCGCGACGCGTACGACGGCGGCACCGGGGCGGGCTTGACCATCGTACGCAAGATCGTCGAACGCCACGGCGGCAGGATCTGGCTCGAATCGCAACCCGGCCGAGGCACCACTTTCTATTTTGTCTTAAACGCTTAAGTAAACCGGAGAAGTGAGATGGTGACCCGACCGATCCTGATAGTTGAAGACAGCGACGAAGATTACTACACACTCGCAAGAATGCTGAAGAAAGCAGACGTGACCTTTCCGCTCGTGCGGTGTGTCGACGGTGCGAACGCGCTGGACTACCTGCACGGCACGCCTGAGCCGCACCCCCTGATGATGATGCTGGACCTGAACTTGCCCGGCGTCGGGGGCCGCGAACTTATGTGCCGGCTCCGCGAAGAATCCCGCTGGAAAACCCTGCCCGTGATTATTTTCAGCTCCTCGCGCAGCGAGAAAGACGTGGCCGACAGCTACGCCTGCGGCGCGAACGCTTACATGACGAAACCCCTCGGGCTAGACGATTTTTTAGAGCAAATGCGCACTTTTAAAGCTTACTGGCTGGAGACGGTCATCCTCCCGAACGCGTCATTATGAGTTCGTTTTCTCCCAAACGCCTACAATTTTTAATCGTCGACGATAATTCCGTCGATTTTGAGACGTTCTGCCGTTTCCTAAGGCGTTCGCTTGAACCCAAGCGTGAAGTCGAGATCAAGCACGCCACCAGCGTACACGCCGGCGTCGAGGCCTTCCGGGAGCACCCGCCCGACTGCATGTTGCTGGACTACCGCCTGCCCGACGGCGACGGTATCCAGCTGCTCAACACGCTGGTGCAGCACCCCATCGACAAGCCCTTTTGTGCCATCGTGCTGACCGCCTCCGGCAACGAGCGCATCGCCGTCGACGCGATGAAGAGCGGTGCGACCGACTACCTGGTCAAAGACACCATCGACGCCGACCGCCTCCACGCCACCGTACTCAACGCCATGGAGAAGTCGCGGCTGGCTTACGAGCTGAAGCAGCAACGCGAGGCGCTGGAGCTGCGCAACCAAGAGCTGCTCGTGACCCAGTCGGAGCTCGAAGCCAAGCAGAAAGAGTTGATGGAACGTCAGGCCGAGACAAACCGAATGCTCACCATCATCGAGGAGGACAACCTGCGCAAGACACGCGAGCTGGCCGAAGCCCGCGAGCTACAGATATCCATGTTGCCGCAGCAGTCGCCAAAGCTCTCTTGGCTCAACATCAGCAACTTCATGAACACCTCGGAGGAGGTCGGCGGCGACTACTATGATTTCAAGCTGGGTGACGACGATCAGTTTCTGCTGACGGCCATCGGCGACGCCACCGGCCACGGCCTGAAGGCGGGCATCGTGGTGGCCACGGCAAAGAGCTACTTCCAGACGCTAGGCCGCGAGGTGCCGACGCCCGTGCTGATGGAGCGTATCT
>JBARYS010000034.1:0-2439 GCA_049648155.1 Catalinimonas sp.
GTGCTCCGTAACGTCGCCCCCGTGGCCCACGGCCTTCAGGTCGCTCGACCCTTTGCGCGCCCGTTCGTAGACCTTTTCCCAACCGGGGTGGTCGGCCACCTCAAAGTCGGGGTAGAGGCGTTGCAGCGACCGTTCGGCGGCTTCCAGCGTCATGGCACGCGGGTCGCTGCCGGCCACCTCTTGCCCGCCGCCCTGAAACACCCGCACCTCCGCCAGGCACTCGTCGAGAAGGCGGTCGATCCGCGCGGTGGCCGCCGCTTCGCGGGTCTCCATGGCCGCGCGGGCTTCTTTGCCGTCGGGGGTGTTGGGCGTGCCGAGCTTGTCGAGCGTGGCGCGGGCGGCCTTCTGGCCGATCAGTTGGCGGTTGAGTTCGTCGCGCCCCCGCCCCGGCACGAAGAGGTAGATCGTGGGGTCGTCGTGACCGGCCCGGCGGGCGTCGTCGGTCACCTGCTGCGGGGTGCTGTCCCAGCCGTGGCGTGCCCAGAGGCAGACCTGTCTTTCGCGGTCGGGCGGTGGGGCGGGGTCGAAGTGCAGGACAAGGGCACGCTCCACCTTAGCGTTCCCGTGGGGCAGGGCAAGGCGGCCGAGGGTGGCCGCCAGGCGTTTTTTCAACCGGTCGTAGCGCTCTTCTTCCAGCAGGTAGGGTTCGTTGCGCAGGCGGGTGCTCTCGGCTTCGTAGCTCTCCTGCCAGCGGGCGCTCTCCTTGGTGCGGAGGCGGTACTCGTCTTCGACCCGGATCAGCAGCTCGCACCCGTCGAGTAGTTCGGGCAGCCGCGCGCGCAGCCGCCCGCTGCCGGCCTTCAGATCGTCGACGAGCAGGTCGGCGATGGTTTCCGGCGTCGGGCGCAAGCCGAGCTCTTGGTTCTCGCGCGCCAGGCGGCCGAGGGCGAAGATCACCCCGCACGCCCGCGCCACGAGTTGCTGGTCGTCGTTGCCGGTACGCCAGGTGTTGATCTGGGTGTAGACCTCCATCGGCAGCAGGTGTGCCTGGAGCAACTTCTCGGCCGAGTCGAAGTAGAGAAAATCGGCGGGAATGACGTGGCCCAGCGGCGCGTCGAGGTTAGACTGGGCCGCCTTGTGGACCATGCTGAGCTGGTTGCGCAGTTGGTTGTCGGTGCCGGTCTGGTCGAGCACCCGCAGCGCCTTTTCCCAGAACCGACGGCGGGTAGGCAACAGGGGGTAGTCGGCGGCAAAAACGCCCGTGTCTTCGGGGCGGTGGCCGATCTGCGATCCCGCCAGGTGGCGGGCGACCTCGCCGCTGTGGCCTTCCATCACCGCTTCGATCTGCGGCTTGGCTTCGGGCCGCTTCGCCAGGATCACCTTACGCACCACCGAGTCTACGTCGGCGTCCGACAGCTCCACGCGGACCGTGAAGCGCCCTTCGAGCTTCTTGAGGTAGGAGGTGCTGTTGATGGCCGACTGACCGGTTCCCACGAACAGCACCCGCCCTTCCAGCTCCTTGCTGCACGTCTCGACGGCCTCCTGTAGGCTTTCGGCCCGGGCGTTGTTCTCGCCGACGTACATCTGCACCTCGTCGAGCACCACCAGCGTCAGCGGCAGCGCGCCGTCGCGCCCGAGCGCTCGTTTGAGGGTCCGGACCATGTCTTCGTTCGAAACGTCGTTTACCTCCGGGTAGAGGCGGGTCATGATCTCCGTCGAAGCGTGCTCGGCGGAAAATTGGGCGGGCCGTAGCTCACAAAGGGCCGCGTAGAGACCTTCGGCCACGTGGAAGTTGGCCAGCTCTTCGTCCCAGTCGTAGTCGTGGGTCTGCAGGTACTCCCGAACGGGGGTGAGCAAGTCTTCCTTTTGCAGCCACAATACGAAGCGAGCGAGGTGGTACTTCTGGGGCAAGCCGAGCGACCGAAAGACGATCGACAGCAGGGCGAGCCGCACGCTTTTGTCCGACGAGGCGCTGCCCAGCGTACCCGAGCAGGCGTGCAGCCCCCCGTAGCGCTTGCCCAGGGTATCGAGCTCTTTGAGCAGGTCGAGCACCTCGCGGGGCAAGTGGGCCAACCCACGGGGAGTGGCTCCGTCGGCGAACGGCGCGTCCGCCCACAGCGACCGCAGCATCTTGACGAGGTGAGATTTGCCCGACCCGTAGAAGCCGCTGACCCAGACGGTGGGCTGGTCTTTGTTGCCGACGTTCTTCAGGTAGGTCTCCAGCATCCGGATCAGCCCGGCGGCGTACTGCCCCTCGCAGACAAAGGTCTCCAGTTCGTAGCGCAGCACTTGGCGCGCCACGTCGGTGGTGTCCTCGCTGACTTTGGCCACGCCGTCGTTGGCCAGCGGTCGTGTCGAGGGGTCGGTGACGTAAATCTCGCGGTTGGTCATCGGGGTTAGATTTCGGTGTCGGCCGAGATGGGGGTGGCCAGGTAGTTCCACCCGTCGTATCCGTCGAGCAGGCGGTAGTTGTTGTTTTCGTGGGTGCCGGGGAAGAAC
>JBARYS010000035.1:0-5518 GCA_049648155.1 Catalinimonas sp.
ACGTCGGCAGGCTGGTCTTTGCTCCCTTCCAACAGCGGGATAAACGCGCTGCCGATAATCGCCCCGTTGGCGTGACGACACGCCTGCTCGAAGGTGCTCCGGTCGGAGATGCCGAAGCCGATGAGGGTGGGATTCTCCAACTCCATGGCGCGAACGCGCGCGAAGTACGCCTCCTGCTCCCCGCTGATGCCCGCGCGCGCACCCGTCGTGCCGGCGGTCGAAACCAGGTAGATGAACCCGTCGGACACCTCGTCGATGCGGCGGATGCGCGCCTCGGAGGTCTGCGGCGTCACCAGAAAGATGTTCAGCAGACCGTAGCGGCGGAACAGCGCGGCGTATTCCCGATCGTAGACCGGCAGCGGCAGGTCGGGCAGGATCAGCCCGTCGACACCCACAGCGGCGCAGCGCTTGCAAAACGCCTCCATCCCGAACTGGATCATTGGGTTCAGGTACCCCATCAAGATCAGCGGCACGTCCACCTCGTCGCGCACGCCCTCCAACTGTTCGAACAGCCGGTGGAGCGTCATACCACCGTCGAGCGCGCGCTGGTTGCTCTGTTGGATGGTTGGCCCGTCGGCGATGGGATCGGAGAACGGCACGCCGATTTCGATCAGATCAGCTCCGGCGTCGGCCAGGGCGCTTATCACCGTGCGGGTATCGTCTGTTTGCGGAAAACCCGCCGTGAAGTAGACGGAGAGCACGTCCCGACGCTTCGTCTGAAAGACACGCTGGATGCGGTTGGTCTGAGCTACCACGTGGTTAGTGGTGGGCAGATCGTTAAAAAGGTCAGGCTTCGCCATCGTCTGTTCGGGCTTGTATTTTCAGGATGCGTTCCAGGGGCAGCCCCGTCACTTGGGCGATTTGCTCAGGTGTGAATTCGCCTGACGCTAGAAAGCGACGGATGATCTTCGCTTCGCCGCGGGCCTCGCCATGTGCTTCGCCGCGGGCCTCGCCGCGGGCCTCGCCTAGCTTGTAGATGCCGTCGGTTTCGATGTCGAGTTCAATGGGCATGGCTTCGATACTTTGGTAGATTTCCGACTCCAGTCCACGTAGGCGGGCGAGTCGCTTTAATTGTTCTAGGTACTTGTTCAAGCGCACGCGGTCGTCGCGCGACGCCAATTCGGACAGACGACGCAGGATGCGCGTAATGTACACGTCCGGCGTGTCGGTCCAGTGCCCTAGCAACGACAAGACGACCGCTTCGGGTTCTTCGCGCGCCACCCACGCTTCGGCGTCGAGGTCACGAATGTCGATCAGGGTGTAGCGAAATTGCAAGTCCTCGTCGGTATACTTTGTCGCCATGCGCGTGGGGGTGTGCCATAGGTACAGCACGTACTGAAATGCCGTCAGGCGGTACTTCCTCAACAGCAGCGCCTTGTACTCCAACATCCGCAGCACCATGTCCGGGTCGTCGCGCGTCTGAAATTCCAGGTGCAGCACAAACGCCCTACCTGATGCATCGGTGGCCCGCTTCAAGAAGTCGGGCTGCCGTTCGAGCGTGGTCGGCAGGCCGTCGGGCATCTCTTCGAGCGAGCGCACGTCCAGATTCAGCAGAGTGCTCAGCAGCGGCACGATGACCGCCTCGATGTTCTCACGGAAGATGCGGTCGTACGCCTTGTGCGCGGCCAGGTCACGGGCGTCGCTCATTCGTCGATCCGACGCTCGGCCAGGCCCTGCCCTATGTAGGTCTCCAGGTCCTTGTCGCCGCGCCCCGAGAGGCTCACCACCACCACGTCGCTGGGCTGGAAGCGGGCCTCTTCGAGGTAAGCCAATGCGTGGGCCGTCTCCAGCGCGGGGATGATGCCTTCCAGGCGGCTCAGGCGCAGCGTGGCGTCGAGGGCGGCTTCGTCGGTAGCGCTCACGAACTCCGCCCGGCCGCTGTCGAACAGGTGCGCGTGCAGCGGCCCGATGCCGGGGTAGTCCAGCCCCGCCGAAAGTGAGTAGGGTTCGGTCACCTGCCCGTCGTCGGTCTGCATCAAGAGCGTGCGGCTGCCGTGGAGCACCCCGGGGCGGCCCAGCGCCGTGGTCGCGGCCGACTTGCCGCTTCGCACGCCTTTACCGGCCGCCTCGACGGCCACCAGCCGCACCTCCGGGTCATCTAGGAAGTGATAGTAGGCCCCCGCCGCGTTGCTGCCGCCGCCCACGCAGGCCACCACGTGGGTGGGTAGCTCGCGGCCGACCTGCTCCTTCAACTGCCGGCGCGTCTCCTCGCTGATCACGGCCTGGAAGCGCGCCACCATGTCGGGGTAAGGGTGCGGCCCCACCACCGAGCCGATGATGTAGTGCGTGTCGGTAGGGTGGCTGATCCAGTGGCGCATGGCCTCGTTGGTGGCGTCCTTGAGCGTGCGGCTACCGCTGGTGGCAGGCACTACTTTGGCCCCGAGCATCCGCATACGCGCCACGTTGGGCTGCTGGCGGGCCATGTCGACCTCGCCCATGTAGACGATGCACTCGAAGCCCATCAGGGCGCAGACGGTAGCCGTGGCCACGCCGTGCTGCCCCGCGCCCGTCTCGGCGATGATCTTCTGCTTACCCAGCCGCTTCGCCAGCAAGATCTGGCCGACGGTGTTGTTCACCTTGTGCGCGCCAGTGTGGCAGAGGTCCTCACGCTTCAGGTAGATCTGCGTGCCGTAGCGCTCCGACAAGCGGCGGGCCAAATAGAGCGGCGTAGGGCGACCCACGTAGTGGCGCAGCAACGCTTGGAACTCCTCTTGAAAGGCAGGATCACCCATGATGTCGAGGTAGCGGGCGCGCAGCTCTTCCACATTGGGGTAGAGCATTTCGGGTACGAACGCCCCGCCGAAAGCGCCGTAGTAGCCGTCGTCGGAAACCTGAAAGGACTCGATTTGTGCCTGCATGTTGCGTCGGGGGTTGCGGTGAACCTCTAAGATACGCCCGGTGCGCTACCGGTCGAAATCCGTGACGGCCCGGGTACGCCTCCTCCCGGCGCAGGTCCCGTACCGACACCGCTACGCCCATCGGAAAGTAGTCGTGTTAGTAGTGCTTCAGGCCCCAGTCGGCCGTGTCGGCGGGCAGGTCATCCCCGGCCCTATTTCTTCGAGTCGCAGCCACCCGCCGTCATCAGGCAGAGCGGAATAGCACTGGCGAAAAGCCGAGCGAGGGTCATTTCAGGCAAGTGAGTATCAACAAAGGTCTATCGACAAGACAAGGTGCGGGCGGGGTCACCCTACGTGCATCAATCATAAGCATCCATCAGCGTTTTCCGGCGCTCTCCGAACGCCTGCGGATCGCCCGTACGCAGCGCGCGCTCGATGCGCCCCTCAGCCGCCGCGAACGAGTAGGGGCCGTGGTGATTGGCGGCCGCTATCGCCAGCGTGGTGCCGAAGCTGAGCAGCAGCAGCGCCGCCACCGCCACCCGCGCCGCGCGATACCGCAACAGATGGTCGTAGGCGAACAGGGTCAGCCAGACGGGCACCGGGAAGAGCAGGATGTAGGTCCGCATCGAGAGGTGCTTATTCGACAGCACGTATAGGAACAGCGCCATGAGCGTGGTCAGGCCGAACAGCAGCAGCGTCCTCTTGAACGCCTCGCTCCTTTTTGCGAAGAGGAGCGTCGCAGCAAGAGCGATCACCTGCGCGACGAACAGCCCCTTCAACACCCACACCAGCACCGCCCCGCCCGCATGATTTTCGGTCAGCAGCCGTACGAAGTTGTGGCGGTGCGTCAGGTCTACGCTCGCCATGCTGAAGTACCGAAACAGGAGGTCGAAGACGCCCAACACCCGGCCGCCGTCGTAGCGCAGGTTGCCCGAAGTGCCCACCATCATCACGTCGCCGTAGGTCAGGATCGTCGGCAGTAGTGTGAGCAGCGGCGGCACCCACCCCAGCAGAAAGTAAGCAGCGTAGGTAGGCACGGCGGCGGCACGGCGCTGCCACTCCAACCCGAGCAGCACCACGACGAAGGGCAGGCACATCACCCAAGTCAGGTGCAGTTGGCAGGTAAAGACCAGCGCGAAGCCCAGCGCGGCCCAACTAAGGCGGGGGTCGAACAGCGGGCGCTCGCGGTACACGAACAGCTCCAGCACAGCGACGAAGAGAATACTGCCGCTGAACAAGAGGTAAGCCGTATTCAGCACGACCGCGCCGTTGAAGAGCCCGAACGGCAAGAGGAGTACAAGTGCAACCAGGAAGGGAAGCGACAGCCGGGGAAAGCGACGCGCGGCGTAGAAGGCCAGAAGCATCAGCCCCGCGCACGTGATTAGGTTGGTCAGGACGAGCGGCGCGTACGGCCGGCGCGTCAGCCACAGCGGCACGCCGACGAGCAGCCCTTGCAGTGCCCCCGGCAGCCGCGTACGGGACCAGACCACGTCCGGCCCCCAGTACGACCACGCGTCGGTGAGTGCATTTTGCAGGCCCATCAGGTAGACTTGGTCGTAGTCCTCGTGGCTGAAGTTGATCTGCGCGCCCACGTACGTACGGAAAAGCAAGAGCAGCGCGGCCGCCCCCACCGCCGCCCACGTCTGCACCATCCGCGTACGGCCACCGTGCTTGTCAGATTCGGTCCTCATTTCGGGGGTAAAGGTAGGCCCGCATCGCAACGGCCATGTGTACCTTTAAGCGCCTACGAACCCCACGCACATGGCTTCCCCCGCCCTACCGCGCCACACGTACGAAGCGTACCTGGCCCTTGAAGCCGAAGCCGGCGAGAAAATGGAGTACCACGACGGCTACGTCACGGCGATGGCCGGCGACACGCCCGACCACAGCCAGATCGGAATAAACTGTGGCCGTGCGCTGGGCAATGCACTAGAACGTGCCGGCAGAGACTGCGGGGTTCACGGCAACAACCTGAAGCTGCACGTCGAGCACAGCCGCCGCAGCTTCTACGCCGACGTAGCGGTGGTGTGTGGCCCGGCCGAATACGCTGAGGGAAACCCGAACGCGCTGACCAACCCGATCTTGATCGTCGAGGTGCTGTCCGACTCTACCGCTGCCCTCGACCGGGGCGAGAAGCTCTTTCACTACCGCCGGATGCCCGCCCTGAGCCAGTACGTGCTCATCAGCCAGACCGCAGCGGTGGTCGACAGCTTCTACCGTAGTAAGGAAGACCTGTGGGAGATTGAAACCGCGCGCGGCCTCGACGCCGAGCTGACGCTGAAATCAGTCGACTGCACCATCGCCCTCCGCGACCTCTACCGACGCGTGGCGGGGCTGAACGCCTAACGTAGCTTTCAGATGACCATCCGCCCGGAACTCCCTACTGATGCCGGCGCCGTGCGGCACGTGAACACCGCCGCCTTCGGGCGTACGGACGAGGCGCAGATCGTCGACCGGCTGCGCGACCGCGCCGCGTGGTACCTAGCGCTGGTGGCCGAGGAAGAAGACCGGATCGTGGGACACATCGCCTTCAGCCGTGCCACGATGAGCCCTTCCCAACTTGGGCTTTCGCTGGTCGGGCTGGCCCCGATGGCGGTGCTGCCCGAGTACCAGCGGCGGGGCGTGGGCAGCGCACTCATCGAGGCCGGGCTGGCCGCCTGCCGCCGGTGGGAGGTGGACGC
>JBARYS010000036.1:0-6240 GCA_049648155.1 Catalinimonas sp.
AGCGCACCCCTCGCTGCGACAGCCCGCCGGGGCCGTGACCGACCCCGTGGCGGCCTACGCCGCGCACCGCGCCTCGCCGGTGGGCGGCGGGCACGACACGCTGATCATCACCACCGACGAGCTATACGACCACTTCAGCTACGGTGAGGAGACGCCGCTGGCCATCCGCAACCTCGTGCGGGCGCTCTACGACCCCGTACGCCCCCGGTTCGTCTTTCTGGTGGGCAAAGGGGTGGAGATCACGCAGCGCCGACGGGGGGGGTACGACGACCTGCACCTGGTGCCGACCTACGGTGCGCCGGTCTCGGACGCGATCTACGGCATGGGGCTAGTCGACACGAGCTACTACACGCCCGGCGTGCAGGTGGGGCGGCTGGCGGCCCGCAACGCGCAGCAGGTGGTCGACTACCTCGACAAGGTCATCGAGCACGATCAGTTGCCCTACGACGTGCTCTGGCGGAAGCGCGCCCTGATGCTCAGCGGGGGCATCACGTCGTCGGAGCTACGGGTGTTTCGTACCTACGTGGAGGCCTACGCGAGCACCGCCGCCCGCCCCCTGTTCGGGGCCGAAACGATCGTCCGCTCCAAGTCGACCAGCAACGTGATCGACACCATCAACGTGGTGCCCGACGTCAACCAGGGCGTCTCGATCATGACGGCCTTCGGCCACGCTTCGCCCAACGGCGGCGACATCGACTTCGGCTATGCTTCCAGCCCGGTGCTCAACTACCGGAACGAGGGGCGCTACCCGCTGCTGGTGATGAACGGCTGCTTCTCGGGCAATATCTTCACGCTGGGGGGAGCCACGATCAGCGAAGATTGGGTGCTGACGCCCGACAAGGGGAGCATCGGCTTCTTGGCGCACGTCTTCTTGGGGCTGCCCTTCCAACTGCACCGCTTCACGGAGGCTTTCTACCAAACCGCTTTTGCGGACAGCGCCTACTGGGGCGCGCCGCTGGGCATCATGCGCCGCGAGGTGACGCGCCGCTACGTCGACGGCCAGGACTTCCTGAGCATCGGCGACCAGACGACCCTGGAGCAGCTCTGTTTGCACGGCGACCCGGCATTGCGGCTCTTCGGCCCCGACCGCCCCGACTACGCCCTCGACGAGTCGTCGCTGTTTCTGCGCAGCTTCGACGGGGGGCTGGTGACGGCCGCCACCGACTCTTTCCAGATCGGCGTGGTGGCCAGGAACTACGGCCGGGCGGTGGTCGATACGTTGCAGGTGGGCGCACGGCGGCGCGTGGGCGGCCGCGAGCAGGAGTTGCCCGCGCGCACGTACGACGCCCCCTGGCGCGAGGACACGCTCTTCTTCACGGTGGTCAACGGCGGCGACCTGGTAGCGGGCAACAATCAGATTGAGATCACCCTCGACGCGCCCGACGCCATCGCCGAACTCGACGAGGCCAACAACAGCGCCGTGCTCGAAGTCTTTCTGCCCGCCGGCAGCGTCTCGGGCCTCTTCCCCAACAACTACGGCATCGTCAGCGAAGCACCCGCCCGCCTCATGGCCCTCTCGGCCGACGTGCGCGCGCAGGAGCGGGGCTTTGTGTTCGAGAGCGACACGGTGCCGACCTTCGACAGCCCCCGGCGGCGGCGCAGCCCCGTGATTCGTGCCATGCGGACGGTCGACTGGGAGCTGCCCATCGAGAGCGTGCCCGACAGCACCGTGATCTACTGGCGCGTGCGCTACGCCGAGGTGATCGACCCCCAGGACACGATCTGGAGCACCCGCTCCTTTACCTGGATTCCCGGCAGCCCCGAGGGGTGGACGCAACGGCACCCCGGCCAGTGGCGGGAGAACGAACAGCGCCAGGTGAGGCTGGACCCCATTACCGACCGGTGGCGCTTCGACGAGGTTTCTCTCAACGTATCGGTGCAGGTGGTGGGCGACAAAGTGCCCAACCGCCGCGCGCTGACGCAACTGTCGATCGGCACCGCACCACAACTCAACCTGAACCTTGCGGTGGGACCCCGGAGCGATAACTCGTCGGCCAATATCGGCAACATCATCTCGGCGGTGGTCTTCGATCAAAATACGCTGCGGCCCTATCTGGCTCCCCTCTCGCGGCCGCTGCCGCTCACCTGGCACCGCTACGGACGGAACCCAGGGGTAATTACCTACTTCGCCAACCGCAACAATATCAACCTGACCACGGGCGTCGAGGTTGACTTGGCTCCTTATCTGGACACGATCGCGGAAGGCGACTACGTGCTGCTCTTCACGGAGGGGACGGTGAACTACAACGACAACAACTCGCCCTTCAACGAAGAGGTGCGCGCCGCACTCGCAGGCATCGGCGTGGACCTGGCCAATTTCAGCAACTTGCAGACCGGTGAGCCCTGGATCGTGCTCGGGCGCAAGGGGGCGGACCCCGGCGAGGCCATCGAGGTGTATGCCAAGACCGACTCGGTGCTTGACGGAGAGCTGGTGCCCGCCGACTCGCAGCAGATCAGCCGGACCTTCCGACTGGTGGGGCAGTTTGCCGAGGGGTCGGTGACCTCCCCGCGCGTGGGCCCCGCCCGCACTTGGGGCGACCTGCGCTACTCCGTAGCCACGCCTGACGCGTCGGACGCGTTTGAGCTGGAGCTCTACGGCGAGAGCTTGGAGGGTGAGCAGACCCTGTTGCAGACCAACCCGCCGGTGCCTTTTGTGCTCGACGAGGTCAGCGCCGAGACCTACCCCTACCTACGGTTGCGCGTGTGGTTGCGCGACTCGGTAGCGAAAACCCCACCTCGCCCCGAGCAGTGGCTGGTGCGCTACGAAGCCGCTCCCGAGGGAATTATCTTGGCCGACGGCACCGATGACGTCCCGGACGTGCCCGAGGGGGAGCCGGTGACCTTCCGGTTCGCCTTCGAGAACATCTCGCAACAAAACTTTGTCGACTCCCTGCCGGTGGAGCTGCGTCTGCTGAACGTGGAGAGCAACACCACCACCACCGAGCGCCGCCGGGTGGCTCCCTTGGCCGCCGGCGACACCGCGCGGTTGAGCTACACGGTCGACACGCGCGGGCGGCGCGGCGAGAACCGCCTGCAGGTGTTCTTCAATCCTTACGAGGTGCCGGAGCAGTACTACGAGAACAATGCGTTGGAGGTGAGCTTCGGGGTGGTGCCCGACCGGACGCCGCCGGTGCTCGACGTGGCCTTCGACGGGCGGCGCATCCTCGACGGCGAGATCGTCTCGCCCACGCCGGTCATCACCGTGCGGCTGAAAGACGAGAACACATTTCTGATCCGCGAGGACCCCGAGGGCATCCGCCTCTTTCTGCGCGCGCCCGATGCGCCCGAGTTTCAGGCCATCGAAACCACCGACCCGCGCCTGACCTGGACGCCCGCCGGCGAGAGCAACGACTTCCGCCTCACCTACCGCCCCGACGCGCTGCCCGACGGCATCTACACGCTCCGCGTGCAGGGCAACGACGTGAGCGGCAACCCCGCCGGGCGGGCCTACGAGATCAGCTTCGAGGTGATCAACGCCTCCACCATCACGCACTTCTACCCGTATCCCAATCCGTTCACCACGCACACGCGCTTCGTCTTCACGCTGACCGGCCGGCGGGTGCCCGACAATTTCAAGGTCCAGATCATGACGATCAGCGGCAAGGTGGTGCGCGAAATCTTCAAGGAAGAGCTGGGCATGTTGCGCATCGGCAACAACGTGACCGACTTCACCTGGGACGGCACCGACGCCTACGGCGACCGCCTCGCCAACGGCGTCTACCTCTACCGCGTGGTGATGAGCGACGCCGACGGCGACTTCGAGCACCGCGCCACGGCGGCCGACAGGGCCTTCAAGCGGGGGTGGGGAAAGCTCTACATCCTACGCTAAGCCGGCTCGTAGCGCACGAACGAAAACGGGTAGGCGTGGCGGGCGTCGGCAGGGTGCTCCTCACGCCACACCTCGCGCCACGCGTCGCGGTCCCACGCCGGAAAATACACGTCGCCCGCCGGCGTGCCGTGGACGTGCGTCAGGTAGAGGCGCGTGAGGGGCAGGTGCGCGAACGCCTGCGCGTAGACGTCGCCGCCGCCGAGGATGAAGATCTCCTCCGACTCGTAGTGCCGGGCGCGGGCCAGCCCTTCGCCGAGCGAGTGCGTCACGATGCCCCCCTGGGCGTGGTAGTAGGGGTTGCGCGTCACGACGATGTTGTCGCGGTGCGGCAGCGCGCCCCCGAACGATTCGAACACCTTGCGGCCCATCACGCAGGCGTGTTCGCGCGTGGTGCGCTTAAAGAATTTCAGGTCGTCGGGTAGGTGCCAGGGCAGGTCGTTGTTCCGGCCGATGACGCCGTTGTCGGCCACGGCCGCGATGATGGTCAGGTGCATATTTCGAAGAGAGGTCTACCTGTGGAAGGCAACCGTTATACGTTTCTGGTGGACGGCGGAAGACTAGATAGCGTCACTACGCGCCGGCATTCAAGAGCTTACGGCGAAGCCGCACGCAGCGTGATGAGTCCGCTTCGTGCGCCCGCGTAGCCCACCGACGGGCGGAGTTTCCCACGTTCGGGTTCGTAGGGCGAGGGGGCGACCTGAGCTTCCGTGGTCGTGGTGTTTCGACAAAGGTAACTCTCCCAAACCACCGTCCCGGGGCGGTGGGCCGTACGTGCCGACGGCGGCAAAACGGCTCAAACCATTTGGGCGAACCACCGGTTTAACTGCATATGGAAAGAGACGCACGAATCCGACAGGGGTACATCGCCTGGATGCTTGATACCGGTGAGCGCCCCCCGTCGATCTATAAATTGGCGAAGAAACTGAAGATCAGCGAGGGGGACTTTTACGAGCACTACAACTCGTTCGAGGTGCTGGAGCGTGACATCTGGCGGCAGTTCTCGCGCGAGACGCATCAACGCCTCCACGCCGAGGAGGTCTACGCCACCTACTCCGTGCGCGAGAAGCTGCTGGCCTACTATTACACGTTCGTCGAGGTGTTGAAGGAGCAGCGCAGCTACGTGCTGTTGCGCCTCGACCCCGCCCGCCCGCAGCGCGAGGTGCTCACGGAGCTGCAAGACCTGCGCGACGATTTCCGCACCTACGCCCGCGAACTGGTGCGCGAAGGGGAAGAGACGCAGGAGATCGCCCAGCGCCCCTACGTGACCGACCGCTACCCGAACGCCTTCTGGAATCAACTGCTGTTCGTGCTCCGCTTCTGGCGCAACGACGACAGCCGCGCCTTCGAGAAGACCGACGCCGCCATCGAGAAGGCCGTCACGCTCGCCTTCGACGTGATCGGCCGCAACTCCATCGATTCGGCGTTCGACTTCGCCCGTTTCGTCTTCCAAAACCGCCGCACGGTAGCTAATTAGTAGTTGGCTTTTGGGCTGACGCCAACCAGCCAACCGCCAACCAGCCAACCGCCAACCAGCCAAGAGCTAACCAGCCAAGAGCTAACAGCCACAAAATGAATAAATCGCAGTCGAGTATTCCGGTGGGTAAAGTGAGCCGCGCCGGGCGGATCGTCGGGACGGGCGTGCGTGTGGGGGGCAACTACGTCCGCCATTACGCTAAGAAGATGGTCGACAAGTCAACCACCCGCGAGGAGCTGCACGAGGCCAACGCGGCCGACATCTACGACACGCTCAGCGAACTGAAGGGCAGCGCCCTGAAGGTGGCGCAGATGATGAGCATGGACAAGAACGTGCTGCCGCGTGCCTACGCCAACCGCTTCCAGATGTCGCAGTACAGCGCGCCGCCGCTCTCGGGGCCGCTGGTGGTGCGCACGTTTCGCGAGGCGTTCGGCAAGGGGCCGGGGCAGCTTTACGACCGCTTCAACACGGAAGCGATGAACGCGGCCTCCATCGGACAGGTGCACGAAGCCTACGTGGGCGACCACCGCCTGGCCGTGAAGGTGCAGTACCCCGGCGTGGCCGACAGCGTCTCGTCCGACCTGAAGATGGTGCGGCCGCTGGCCATCCGCCTGCTCAGCCTCAACGAGCGCGAGGTCGACAAGTACATGGCCGAGGTTAAGGACAAGCTCATCGAAGAGACCAACTACGACCTCGAACTGCGGCGCGGCCAGGAGATCGCCGCCGCCTGCGGGCACCTGACGAACCTGCGCTTCCCGAAGTACTACCCGGAGCGGTCGGCCCGCAAGATCCTGACGATGGACTGGATGGAGGGTATGCACCTCGACGAGTTCATGGCGACCGACCCTTCGCAGGAGGTCCGCAACCGCATCGGGCAGGCACTGTGGGACTTCTATCACTTCCAGGTGCACACGCTGCGGCAAGTCCACGCCGACCC
>JBARYS010000037.1:0-11173 GCA_049648155.1 Catalinimonas sp.
AGGCCGGCCACCCCCAGGCGGCAATCAGCGCCGTCAGGGCCAGCGGCAGCACCATCTCGCCCAGCGACAGCCCCAAACTTGCCAGCGAGAGCGCCTTGCCCCGCGCGGTGGTGAAGTAGCGCGCCACGGCCGTCGAGCCGATCAGAATCATCATGCCCTGCCCCGTGAGGCGCAGCCCGTATAAGCTGAGCAAAAGCAGGTAAGGTTGGCGGGTCAGCGACAGCAACACGCAGAAGCCCGCCATGGCCAGCCCGTTCACCACGCTTATCTGCCGTACGGGCCGCCGGTCTACCAGCCCGCCGAGCCACGGCAGCGTGAAGCCGCTCGCCAACGTGGCCGTCAGATAGAAGAGGCTGAACTCGGCGCTCGTCAGGCCGAAGTCTTCGTTAAAGTAGGGGACGAAGTTGCTGATCAGGAACGTCTGCCCCAGGCTGGAAAAGAAATAGTGCAGAAAGCCGTAGCCCAGGTAGCGCGGGTACCGGCCGACGAGTTGGGGGTAGTTCATGAAAGGAACAGAGGAGGGAGCCGCCGAGCGGGTCTGACGCAGCGCGGACGGAAAATAGCCCGGAAGGTACGCCCCCCGCCTTTAGAAGCGACAGAATGCTAAGAGCGTGTTTGGACTTTGCCCTTTGGGCTGTTCTTGCCCAATGTCATGCTGCACTTGCTCGCGCGTTCGATCACGTAGCTTGGGCTACGCTCACTCCTCTCGACTCGTTCAAAACGAAATTTGGCGGCGTTCGCTCCAAAAGCAAAATCCAAACACGCCTTCTGAACGGGAACGCCCGGCGGTGGACGTTCCCGTTCAGAAGGCGTGACGAAGATTGGGTTACCGGACGATCACCAGCTTGCGCGTCTGCACCGTGCTGCCCGCCCGCAGGCGGCAGTAGTAGACCCCGGCGGCGGCGGGCGCGTCGAGCACCAGCCGGTAGACCCCCGGGCGCATCGTCTGCTCGAACGCTTGCTGGTGGCGGCGGCCCGTCTGGTCGTGTAGTGTGATCTCGACCTGCTCGGTGCGGTTCAGCGCGAACTGTACCACGTAGGTATGCTGACCCTGCGTCGGGTTCGGGTAAAGGCCGAGGGTTTGCAGGGCTGACTCGTCGGGTTGGGCGCTCACCACGAACGGCGGCGTGGGCGCGGGGGCATCCTGCTGCGCTTTAGGCTCGCTCTCGGTTGAGGGCGTCAGGCGGTTGGCCCCGTCTTTCGTCTGCCAGGCCGCGCCGAACTGCTCGGCGCTGTCGGATTGCAGGATGGTGTTCACGTAGTAGAAGTTCGCCTGGGTGCTGTCGCCCTTCACGTCCAGCACGTAGTAGCCGTGGCGGTCCAGGTCGGTGTACTTCATGTGGGGGTTGGGGTTAACGTTGACCACCGGCAGCGGCTGGTTGATCTGAAACTCCACCTGCGCGGCGGTGACCGGGTTCAGGTTCTCGTCGAAGTTGGCGGCCGTGATGCTCGACGTGAGGAACTCGACCGCGTGCGAGCCGAGACCGGTGGCCGGGTCGTAGGTGATGTTGGTGGGCGAAATCACCGTGCCCGAGTCGGAAAAAATAGACGGTTGGTAGGCAAGGTCGTAGGCGAACGAGCTGTGGAAGTCGCCGCTCAGAATCACCGTGTTGTCGATCCCGCTCGTGTCCAGAAAGGTGAGAATCTCGCGCCGCTCGGCGGGGTAGCCATCCCAGATGTCGACGAAGATCGACTCTACCTGCTGCTCGGTCTGGGTAGGGTCGGCGGCGGCGAACCACCCCACGTTGAACTGTCCAAACATCACCTGGTTGGCGACGATCTTCCAGCGGGCCGTCGAGGTGGCGAGCTGCTCCTTAAGCCACGCTTTCTGCTCGGTACCCAGCAGCGTCCGCTCCTCCGCGTACATCGCCGGGTCAAGCACGCTGCTGACCTGCTCCTCGCGCCCCTCGATGCGGGTGTCGAGCATGATCAGGTCCGCCAAGTCGCCGTATTCGAGCTTGCGGTAGAGCTTGTGCTCGCCCCGGTCGCGGAGGGGCAGCCACTCGAAGTACGCCTGCCGGGCGTTGCCCAGGCGGGTCTCCCAGTTGCCCTCCCGGTCACCCTCGGCGTTGTAGATGCTGTCGGGATCGTGGTTTTCGGCCCCGTTCTTCCAGGCGTCGTTGGCGCTCTCGTGGTCATCCCACACCGTGATGAACGGGTGCTGCTGATGTGCGCGGATCAGGTCACGGTCCAGCCGGTAGACTGAGTAGCGGGTGCGGTAGTCGTTCAGCTCGACGATCTCGTGGCGGGGCAGGACGTAGCGCATTTCGTCGGCCATCAGGGTGCTGTCGCCGTACACATCGTCGGGATACTCGTAGATGTAGTCGCCCAGGTGGATCACGCCGTCCAGGTCGTTGCGGTCGGCAATGCGTCCGTAGGCGTTAAAATATCCCGCCAGCAGGTTGCTGCACGACACCACCGCAAATTTCAGGTGCGTCGGGTCGGTCGGCGCGGTCTTCGTGCGCCCCGTGATCGAGTTCCGCCCCAGCGTCGCGAAGCGGTAGTAGTAGGTTGTACCTGCCGCCAGCCCCACGGCGTCGACCTTCACGGTGTAATCGCGCTCGGCGTTGGTGATCGTGTCGCCACTCAACACCACGTTCTGCATTTCGGGATCGGTGGCAACCTCCCAGCTCACCGTCAGCGGCTCGTCGTCGTCGGGCGTTACGCGCGTCCAGAGTATCACGCGGTCGGTCAGCGGGTCGCCCGACGCCACCCCGTGGTAGAACGGAGCCAGCCCCGGGGCGAACGGCAGCGAGTCGGTCGCGGTCAGCCGCCGCGACTGTAGTTGGTACCAGGAAGAAGCCGTGGGGCTGCTCATCTGCGCCCACGAGGGGTTGGCCATGAGTAGCAGTGCCGGTAAGATCGGAAAGAGATAGCGAGTCATGTGCGGGAAGGTGTGGGTTCCCCCAAAAGTATGGGCTATCTCTGTCGAGGCTGGGTTAAGTTACTGTTAAGGAATTGTTATGACCGGTCAGTCATGCTAAGGTTCTCGGCGCTACACCACGTCGTGCTGTACGCGCCGCCGGTTCAGGGTAGCCGTCTCGTCAGTGTCGGTGAGTGTGCCCGTCACGCCGGTCTGGATCTGGGCGGCGTTGCCCTCGTCGGTGTCGATGTGCATCTCCAGCTTCGAGGCGGGCGCGACGCGCACCAGCACGTTTTTAAAGGTCAGCGCCCGCTCGCTCGCACCGATGGTCACCTCCACGATGTCGCGGTCGCCCACGCCGAAGGTCGTCGCGTCGTCGGGCGTCATGTGGATGTGCCGCCAGGCGCAGATCACGCCCTCTTCTAGGTCGAGCTTGCCCGCCGGGCCGATCAGCGTCAGGCCGGGAGTATTCTTAGTTTTACCCGATTCGCGCACCGGCGCGTCGATGCCCAGAAAGAACTCGTCGGTACGTGAAATCTCCACCTGGTCGTAGGGGCGCGCCGGCCCCAGGATGCGCACGTTCTCGATGCGGTTACGGGGGCCGACCAGCGTTACGCGCTCGTTGGCGGCAAACTGCCCCGGCTGAGAGAGGGGCCGCATCTCGGTGAGCTGATAGCCCGTGCCGAACAGCTTCTCGACCGATGCCTGCGTCAGGTGCACGTGCCGCGCCGAGATGGCGATCGGAATCTGCGGCACGCGGTTGACCTCGTTCTTGCCCAGCATCAGCTTGGCCGCCTGCCGGGCAATGGCCAGTTGCTCGTCGGTGCGGACAGCCAGCAGCCGCACGCGGCTATGCAGCATGGCGAAGTCGGCCACCGGTGCTTGGTCCGAAAGCCGCACGTCGCGGTTCTTGTCTTCGTTGATGATCGCCCCCAAGAAGTCGAGGCGCTGGCTGGCGCGGTGGCGCACCACGGGGCTGTTCTCACCGATGCCGCCCGTGAAGACGATGGCGTCCACGCCGCCCATCACCGCCGCGTAGGCCCCGATGTACTTCCGCAACCGGTGGGTGAGCACGTGCAGTGCCAGGCGGCAGTCGTCGTCGCCGGCCGAGGCCCCCTCCAGGATGTCGCGCAGGTCGTTGCCCCGGTCCGAGAGGCCTTTCAGGCCACTCTCTTTATTCAGCACACGGTCCAGGTCGTCGAGGCTCATCCGCTCGTCGCGCGCCAGTTGGATCAGCAGGCCGGGGTCCACGTCGCCGCTGCGGGTGCCCATCACGAGCCCTTCGAGGGGCGTCATGCCCATACTCGTCTCTACCGACCGGCCGTACTCGATGGCCGCCACGCTGGCCCCGTTGCCCAGGTGGCAGGTGATGAGCCGCAGCTCGCGCGGGTCGGCGCTCAGAAAATCGGCTGCCTGCTGCATCACGTACTGATGGCTCGTGCCGTGGAAGCCGTAGCGCCGCAACCCCCACTTCTCGCGCAGGTATTTGGGCAGCGCGTACGTCCGGGCGCGGCGCGGCAGCGTCTGGTGGAAAGCCGTGTCGAACACCGCCACGTGGGGCACGTCGCTCAACAGCTCGCGGGCAATGCGGATCACCTGAAGATTGATTGGGTTGTGCAGCGGGGCGACCGGGTTCAACTCGGCGATGCCGGCGACCACCGTGTCGTCGATACGCACGGCTTGGTCGAAGCGCTCGCCGCCGTGCACCACCCGGTGGCCGACGGCCTCGATGCCCACCGCGCCCAGCTTTTCGCGCAGCAGCGGCAGGGCGCAGCGGAGGGCTGCCTCGTGGCCGGGGCCGTCGCAGGTGCGCGGCGTGTCTTCGTCGGAGAAGCGAAGCAACGGCTGGGCGGATAAGATGCGCTCCAACTGCATTTCGACCGACTTGCGGCCCGTGTGCGGATCGATGACGTCGGCCTTGATGGACGAGCTACCCGCGTTGATGACCAGAATGTTCATGAAAAGGTGAGCGATTAAGCGTGAGAAGGTAGGAAGCCAAAGGTACGTACGGCGGAGAGGCAGGGAGAAAAGCAGACAATCCGCCCTGCTGGTGACCCTCGTCATTGTCGCGCCGCGCGCCGCACCCTTCTCTAGCGTGTGTAGCCTCTTCTCCGGCGGTGGGCGGGGGTACGGTCGGAGGCCGCCCGACCCGGTCCGCTCGCTTTTCGCCTGTAATCACCGCCGACGATGGTTAACCTGACCGCCTTTTCGCCATTAACTCTCGGAAAACCCTACGTCACGCCTGCTGCCGACGAGCTGAGGATCAGGCGGTTGCCACGCTCGACCTCTAGATTCGCCGTTGCCGTGCGGCAAAAGCGCCCGTCGGAAAAGCATTCGCTTATTTTCACTACAATATTCCCTGCTCCATGACACGTCTGCTCCTTTTGATGGTCGCCGTGCCGGCGTTCATCACCCTACTTGCCGGCTGTGACGGCGACGACCCCGAACCCCGTGGGGCGTTCACCCTCAACGGGCAGTCGTACGACCTCGCCCGTGCCTTTGTCTACGAGGGCGAAATCGTCGATACCCTCAACGGCGAACTGGTCTACACCTACGAGGTGGGACTCGTGTCGGGATCAGTCGACCTTGACCTCGGCCTGAACGTGTTGCTCGGCTCGCTGCCGCTGGTCGGCAAGGGCAACGTGGTCTACCTGCAACTGAACTCCACGACCTCCGGCAAGCCGGCGGCGGACCGCTACGTGTTCAGCGATGACAAAGGGGACGAGACCCTGACCGAGGGCGGGGCGGGCACGGACGTGAGCTTCACGGAGGTGCTGTCGAACACCGACAAGGTGTTCCAGGCCATCGGGGGCGAGGTGCAGATGAGCGTCGTTCAGACCGACTACACCATCGCCTTCGAGATGCAGGTGGTAAACATGGGAGACACCAGCGTAGTCACGGGCACCTACACCGGCGAGCTTGAAAGGGTGAGCCGTTAGTCGTGCGGGTTAGTCCGCGACATTGACTATCTTTGTCTTAACATGCCTTAAATGCTTGCCTCTTCATTTATCGTTCCTTCCTTTCTGTCTTATGAAATGTCCTCTACGATTGTTTGCGACCTTAGCGTTGGTTACGTTATCAATCCTCATGAGCTGCCGGGAAAATGATCCCGAGCCTGAAAATCGTTTCGTCTTCGACGGCGATACTTACGAGTTGACAAAAGGCTTCCTTGAAGATTTTGGATACAACGGAATTTTCTCCGGTGAAGAAACTTACGGTTTCGACGTTATGCTCATTTCCGATGGAATCAATTACAACGCAGCTTCGGAAGATTTCGAAGGGTCCGGAAGTTTGGTTTTCATGGATCTGAGCTCTACCTTAGAAAATGACCTGGTGGCGGGTACTTACCGGTTTTCCTCGTCGAGAGGCGCTTTTTCGCTGGTCGACGGAGTAGTAGGCGTTAACTACAATATCGCCGATGAGACCGGGGAGTTACTCGACGTGATCGGTGGTGAGGTGACGGTGAGTGTCGACGGTGCTGACTATACTTTCGATTTCGATCTCACGCTCGACAACAACACAACGGTCGAGGGGCGTTACGTCGGCACGCTGCGGCGGCTTTAGGCTGCCCCGTCCCGGTCGACCCTTAAGCACTACCGAAGCCGCCTGCTTCTCAAGGAGCAGGTGGCTTTAGTACGTTGTCTACTCCGACAGCAGCTTGTCGTCCACCCGCTCCAATACGTCGTCGTGGTCGCCGGCGGTCTCGCTGCCCAGCACGCGCAGGTCGCGCAGGTTGCCGTCGGAGGCGTCGTCGACGGCCGACGAGTTCGTGAGGGGGATCGGCGGATTAAGGCGCACGTACTGCTCCGACGCGCCGGCGGCGTCGAAGAGCTGACGTAGCTGCACGTCGACCAGCTCCGCCTGGCCCGCTGCGGCCATGTCATACATCGGCTGCGCCCACTGCCCCCGGTTCCAGTCGCGCACCTTCTTCACCGGGTACGACTCGTTCATCTGACCCGTACCGAGCGAGAAGACCAAGAAGTCCCTGATCTCCGAGGTCCGCTCCCCGTCGCGCGTGCTGAACAGTTCGCGCGCCTCGCCGTAGGCGCACATCGCCGGGTTGTTGGCCATCAGGCCGCCGTCGATCAGCGGGTAGGTCACCCCGTCGAAGGCCTCGATCTCGGGCGTCTCGAAGTAGGTCGGGATCGTCGAAGTGACGCGCGCCACGTCGCGTAGCTGGAAGTTGAAGTGCGCCCGCTGCCGGGCCTGATGCTGCCTGAAGAACACCAGCTCGCGGCGTGTGATGTCGTAGGCCGGAATCACGCAGGGCTTCAGCAGTTCGCTCAGGCGCATCTTGCCGATGAAGTGGTCGATCACGCGCTGCAATCCCCCCGCCGGGTACTTCTCCTCGCGGTTACCGATGGAGCGCAGCCGGTGAAACAGCGGCACGTCGTATACCTCCGCCCCCCGCTTCAGGAACACCTGCGCCACTTCTTCGGCCGCGAAGCGCGGGTGGCCCGACTCGTTGGCCTGCGGGGCCAGGTAAAAGCACGTCAGCAGACCGCCCGTACCGGTGCCCGCAATCAGGTCGAAGTGATCAGCCAGCCGCGCGTCGGGGTTGCCCGCGCGCTTTTTGAGCTTGCCTTCCAGAGCCGTTAAAATCTGCGCCGGTATGATGGCTCGGATGCCGCCGCCGTCGATCGAAAGAACACGCGTGAGTTTTGACATGGGGAGGGATTATATTGCTAAAATAGGCAAAGCACTCGGTTGCGAGGGTCGGCGGTACTCCGCCGCACGGCGAACGGACGCGTCGTAGTGCTTGGAGTGTGGGCGCAGCGGACTTCTTGCAAGACCGCCCCGGCGTTCTAACCGTTATCTTTGCGGCCCTTTTATGACACCGGACTACGAAGTACACCAGTTTGACAACGGCATCCGCCTCATTCACCGGCAGGTGCTCCACACGCGGGTCGCGCACTGCGGCTTCGTGCTCGACGTGGGCAGCCGCGACGAAACTCCCGACCAGCTCGGCTTGGCGCACTTCTGGGAGCACATGGCCTTCAAGGGCACGCGGCGGCGCAAGGCGTTCCACATCATCAACCGCTTGGAGGCCGTTGGTGGTGAGCTGAACGCCTATACCACCAAGGAGAAGCTCTGCTTTTACGCTTCGGTGCTGGACCGCCACTTCGACAAGGCCGCCGAGCTGCTCACCGACATCACGTTCGACTCGGTGTTTCCCGAGCGGGAGATCGAACGCGAGCGCGGCGTGATCTTGGAAGAGATGTCGATGTACGTCGACACGCCCGAAGACGCCATTCAGGACGAGTTCGACGAGCTGGTGTTCGGCAACCACCCTTTGGGCACCAACATTCTGGGAACGGCCGAGAGCGTACGCCGCTTCCACCGCGAGGACTTCCGCCGCTTCGTGGGCGAGCACCTCGACACCCACCGGCTGGTGTTCGCTTCGGTGGGCAACGTGGCGTTCCGCGACGTGATCCGCCGCATGGAGCGACGGCTGGCCGACCTGCCCGCCCGCACCACGCACCACCACCGCCGCCCCTTCGCCGACTACCAACCCCGCCGGCTGGAGAAGGACCGGCCCATCACGCAAGCCCACGCCGCCTTGGGGCGCACGGCCTTTCCGCTGCACGACGAGCGGCGGCTGCCGTTCTTCATGCTCAACAACTTGCTGGGCGGGCCGGGCATGAACTCGCGCCTCAACCTGGCCCTGCGCGAACGACATGGCTACGTCTACGCGGTGGAGTCGAGCTTCACCTCTTACATTGACACGGGGCTGTTCGGCATCTTTTTCGGCACCGAGCCACGCCGGCTCAAACAGAGCCTCGACCTGACCTACCGCGAGCTGCGGCAACTGCGCGAGAAGCCGCTGGGCTCCGTGCAGCTCCATAACCTGAAAGAGCAACTGATGGGGCAACTGGCCATGGCCGAAGAGAACAACGCCGGCCTGATGCTGCTGCTCGGCAAGAGCCTGCTCGACCTGGGCTACGTGGAGAGCCTCGCCGACATCTTCGACCGCATCCGCGCGGTAACGTCTTCTGAGTTGCAAACCCTCGCCAACGACACGCTGCGCGAAGAAGACCTCAGCGTGTTGATCTACCGGCCTGAAGCGTAGGGGCGCGTGCAACGCGGGTGCGGAGGGGAGTCGACGGAGAAGCGCCTTCTATCCAGCCGTTCATTCTACGTGCTGAGGTCACTCCACTCAAAAAGGATGGATGCTTCTGCGGTGAACTTCGCGCGTCTATGGCTCTAAAAACGTGGAGCGGAAGAGGAGAGCGTTAACCCTTGGATTTTAAACGTTGAATCTCAAAAGTTCAACCCCAATATGGAAGATGACGATTTATTCGAGCACCACCGCCTGCGGGCCGACCCACGGCAGTCGCCCGTGCGGCTCGACCGGTTTCTGAGCGACCGGCTGGCCAACACCTCGCGCAACAAGATTCAGGATGCCATCGGGCAGGCGTACGTCAAGGTGAACGGGGCGGGCGTGAAGTCGAACTACAAAGTCAAGCCCGGCGACGAGGTGGTGGTGATGTTGCCCCAGCCGCCGCGCGACAATGAGGTGGTGCCGGAAGATTTGCCGATCGACATCCGGTATGAAGACGACGACCTGTTGGTGATTCACAAGCAGGCGGGCCTGGTGGTGCACCCCGCCTACCAGAACTGGAGCGGCACGTTGGTCAACGCCCTGGCCTACCACTTTCAGCACCTGCCCTCTACGCGCCACGGCGAGGGGCGGCCCGGCCTGGTGCACCGCATCGACAAAGACACTTCGGGGCTGATGGTGGTCGCCAAGAGTGAGACGGCCATGACCCACCTGGCGCGGCAGTTCTTCGACCACACCATCGAGCGCACCTACTGGGCGCTGGTGTGGGGGGAGCCCGAACCGGCGCGTGGCACCATCGACGTGAACCTGGGTCGCAGCCCGAAAGACCGCCGCGTGACGGAGGCCTTCCCGGCGGGCGACGTGGGCCGCCACGCCGTGACGCACTACGAAACCCTGCGGCCGATGCGCTACGTGTCGCTGGTGCGCTGCAACCTGGAGACGGGCCGCACGCACCAGATTCGCGCGCACATGCGCTACCTGGGGCACCCGCTGTTCAACGACGCCACCTACGGGGGCGACAAAATCCTGAAGGGCACCGTGTTTTCGAAGTACCGCTCTTTTGTCGATAACTGCTTCCGGCTGCTGCCCCGTCAGGCCCTCCACGCCAAATCGCTCGGCTTCACCCACCCCCGCACCCGCGAGTGGCTGCAGTTCGACTCCGACCTGCCCGACGATTTCGCCGCCGCCCTCGACAAGTGGGAGCGCTACGTGCAGTATGAGTAGCGGGGCGAGAACCTACGCTGTTGTTTCCCAGTATGTATGGGTGAACCGTTGCCTGCCGGCGGCGGTCATTCACCCGCGGTCGAACATCGGCCGCTGAACGCCAGCCCCACTCTCATGCGCACCATCCTCTACAACCGTTACGGCGCGACCGACGTGCTCGAACTCGACCAGATGCCCATCCCCGAGGTAGGGCCCGACGAAGTGCTGGTCGAGAACTACGCCACCTCCATAAACCCCGTTGACTGGAAGATCCGCCAGGGCAATCTGCGGGTGGTTACGGGCCTGCGCTTTCCGAAAGTGCCCGGTGGCGACGTGGCCGGCGTGGTGCGGGAGGTAGGCTCCGACGTGCGGCGGTTCCAGGTCGGCGACCGTGTGTTCGCGATGGTGTCGGCCGTGCGGGGCGGCACGTACGCCGAATACGTGGCCCTGAAGGCGAGCGACGCGGTGCCCATGCCCGACAACCTGAACTTCGCCGAGGCGGCGGCGGTGCCGCTGGCCGGAATCACGGCTTACCAGGGACTCGTGAGCAAAGGCAAGCTCTCCAGCAACCAGGAAGTGCTGGTCAACGGGGCGTCGGGTGGCGTGGGTACGCTCGCCGTGCAGATGGCGCGTGTGTACGGCGCGTCGGTCACGGGCGTGTGCAGCACCCACCACGTGGAGCTGGTTCGTTCGTTAGGAGCGGAGCGGGTCGTCGACTACACCCGGGAGGACGTTCTGGCCACTCCGCAGCGCTTCGACCTGGTGTTCGACACCATCGGCAACTATTCGTTCACCGCCCTGCGCCCCCTGCTCAAGCCGGGAGGGAGGGTGGTGTCGCTGGCCGTGAAGCCCAACAACGTGCTGTTCGCCGTGGCGTCGCTCTTCATGAAAGAGAGCTTCCAGGTCATGTTTACGCAAGCCGGCAGCAGCGACCTGCACCAGATCAAGCGCCTGATCGAGGCGGGAACGGTGCGCCCGGTCATCGACCGCGTGTTCGACCTCGAAGACGCCGCCGCCGCGCACCACTACAGCCAGGACGGTCACGC
>JBARYS010000038.1:0-1817 GCA_049648155.1 Catalinimonas sp.
GGGTAGAGGCGCGTGGCGGCGGTGTTCAGGTCGGTTACGCTGCTCACCACACCACGGGTCAGGGTGACCATGAGCGTATCCATGTCGGGCGTCATCAGGCTGCCGTCGGAGGTCACCACGCGGTGGAAAAGCATCACCTCGTCGTTGACGGCCAGGCCGGCACTCGCCAAGATACTGTCGAGCACCTCGAACGTAGCGGTAAACGACGTCTCGGTGCCCACATTGACGTTGACCAGCGGCATCATGAAGTCATCGGCGGTGGCGAGTTGCCAGAGGTAGACCACCTCGTTGCCGTCGGGATCGTCGGCGGCATCCCACGCGACGGTGAACTCCGTCTCGGGCAATCCGGCGATGGTCAGCTCGGCGTCGTCGGCCGGCGAGGTGATCTGGGCGGCGGCGGGGAAGAAGTTGGTCTCCTGCAACACCTGCCCGCGCAGTTCGCCGGTGGGGTACTTCAGCGAGTGGACGTTGGCGTAGTGACCACCGGTCAGCAGAGCGGTGATCGTGTCCGGCTCCACCGTGTACATGTTGCTGTCGGCCATGAAGGTGGCCGACAGCGAGTCGTCCGAGAGCATCACGGTCAGCGGGACGATCACAGGGCCGTTCTCGTCGGGACCGCCCTCGTGCAGGTGCGCACCGATGGCGGCGGCGTAGGTGCTGTCGAGGTTCTGGAACGAGCCGGTCACGGTCAGCATGTCGCCGTTCAGCTCCAGCTTCAGGCCGCCCATGCCGCCGCTCATCACGGGCTGCACCTCGTTGTTACCCGACAGCTTGGCCGTCAGGTAAGCGTTGGCGGGGGGCAGCATCTGGCCGCGCACCTCGCCCGTGGGGTTTTCGAGCGAGTGAATGTTGGTGTAGATCATCCGGCTGCGCAGGGCCGTCACGGCCGCCGCGTCGAGTTCCGTCATGTTGTCGTCGGCCATGAAGAGTGCCGTCTCCGCACCGGAGGCCGCCTCGGTCGAGAGGTCCACCGCGATGCCGCCGTTGCGCCCGGCGATGCCCAGGTGCAGGTGCGCGCCGGTGCCGCCGACGGTCGGGTCGAAGCCGCCGCCCAGCTCCTGAAACATGCCCGTCACGGTGAGCATGGTGTCGCCGCCGGCCTGCACCTCGCCGATGAGCGTGCCGAAGCCGTCGCTCATCACGGCGGGGTTTTCGGAAGCGCCCGAGAGGGTTGAGACAAAGTAAGCTGTGGCCTCGGGCAGCAGTTGGCCACGCACCTCGCCGCCGGGGTAGTCGTCGGAGTGGATGTTCACGTAGTAGCCGCGCATCCGCAGGGTGTCGTCTTGCCCACCGGTGGCCATAAACATGTTGCTGTCGGCCATGAACACGCCGCCCCGGTCGTCGTCGTCGGTCATCGGGTTGAGGAAGAAGTCCACGCCGCCGTTCTGCCCGGCGAAGCCCCGGTGCAGGTGCGCGCCGGTCATGGCGACCATCGGCGCAAAGTCGCTGGTGAGGTCATCGAACGATCCGGTGGCCGTCAGCCCGTCGCCGCGCACCTCCACGATCACGAAGCCGGTGCCGGTGGTGGGTACGGGCTTAACCTCCTGCGTGCCGCTGAGGTAGGTCTGGAAGTAGTACTGCGCCTCAGGCAGCACCTGTCCGCGAATCTCACCGCCGGGGTGACCTTCGGAGTGGATGTTGGCGTAGATGCCCCGGTCGAACATCACCGCGAGCTGGTCGTCGGTCAGCTCGGCCGTGTTCGAGTCGAGCGCCACGATGCCGCCGCGCTGGTCGCCGTCAAGCGCCGGGTTCAGCACCACGGCGATGCCGCCGTTGCGCCCCGCCATGCCCGCGTGCAGGTGAAAGCCCGTCTCGCC
>JBARYS010000039.1:0-9441 GCA_049648155.1 Catalinimonas sp.
GAGAAAGGGATGCAGGAAGGGATGCGGAAAGGGATGCAGAAAGGGATAGAGAAAGGGATGCAGGAAGGGATAGAGAAAGGGATGCAGGAAGGGATAAGAGAGGTAGCGCTAAATGCCATCAGGAAAGGGAAGAGCGACGCGCTGATTACCGAACTCACTGGACTCACCCAGGAAGAGATAGAAGCACTACGATACCAAAACACGGCTGACTGACGCCTACACTACTTAAACCACCAACCAATGCAAGAAGGAGTATTATCAATCAAGGAGAAGCTCGGCTTCAGCGTGGGCGAGTACAGCTCCAGCATCGTCTGGCAGACGCTCATGTTCTTCCTGCCGGTGTTCTACACCGACACGTTCGGCATCTCGGCGGCGGCCGTAGGTACGATGTTTCTAGTCGTGCGCCTGTTCGACGCCGTCAACGACCCGCTGATGGGCACCGTGGCCGACAACACCAACACCCGCTGGGGCAAGTTTCGCCCCTACATCCTCTGGTTCGCGCTGCCCTACGGCATTGCCGCCGTGCTCATGTTCACTACGCCCGACTTCAGCGACACGGGCAAGCTGATCTACGCTTACGTGACGTACGGCTTCATGATGGTGATCTACACGGCCATCATGATCCCCTACAACTCGATGGTGGGCGTGATCACGCCGAACCCGGACGAGCGCACCAGCGTGTCGTCCTACAAATTCGTCTTTGCCTACGCTTCGGGCGTAACCGTGCAGTACTTTCTGCTTCCCCTCGTCGAAGGTCTCGGCGGCGGCGACAACGCCCTGGGCTACCGCCTGACGATGACCATCTTCGCGGCCGTCTGTGTGGTCTGCTTTCTGATCACGTTCCTCACCTCGAAAGAGCGCGTCAAGTCCGACCCCGCGCAAAAGGTCGACGTGGCCGGCGACCTCAAGAAGCTGTTCAAGAATAAGCCCTGGGTGGTGCTCTTCTTCGTCTCGCTCGCCACGCTCATCTACGTGGCCATCCGCAGCGCCGTGATCATCTACTACTTCCAGTACTACGTGGGCGACAAAGACGCCGCCTCGATGTTTATGGTCGTCGGTACGATCTGCGTGATGCTGGGCGTGCTGCCCACCAAGTGGCTCTCGGAGCGCATCGGCAAGAAGCGCCTCTACATCTATTCGATGCTGATCGTGACGGTCTCGTCGGCGCTCTTCATGGTGGCCGGCACCAACCTGGTGGTGCTCTACGTGTTGCAAATCATCTTCTCGCTGGCTTCGGGGCCAACCATGCCGCTGCTTTGGTCGATGCTGGCCGACGCCGCCGACTACGGCGAGTGGAAGAACAAACGCCGCAACACGGGGCTGGTCTACTCAGCAGCCACCTTCGGGCAGAAGGCAGGCTTCTCCATCGGCGGGGCCGTGGCCATGTGGGTGTTGGCTTACTTCGGCTACGTCGCCAACGAGGTGCAAGGGCCGGGCGCGATCATGGGCATCCGCCTGTCGATGAGCGTCTTCCCCGCCGTGGTGGCCGCGCTGGGCACCATCGCGCTGGTCTACTACAATCTCGACAAGGAGACGCTCAAGAAAATGGAGATCGACCTGCGCCGGCGCCGCGAAGCTATGGAGGCCGCCGTGGCGTGAGCCGGGCGCTGCTGCTGATTTGCCGCCGTCGTACGGGACCACCCCGCGCGACGGCGGCTCTTTTGTGACTCGGTAGCGTCAGAACGGCCGGGCGGTACGCTTTGCGCGCGCGTCCTTCCGCCGATACAGTCCGAGCGAATCGATACCTTCCTACCGTCACCATCCACCACCCATGAAGATCAAAGAACTGCGCGTCACCGCGCCGAACCAGGTCGAGCTTCGAGAGACCGAGGCCGACCTACGCATCGAACGGGACGACGAGCTGATCGTCCGGACGCACTACTCGCACGTGAGCGCGGGCACGGAGCTAGCCTGCCTGGCCGGCGTCGAGGAGTGGTTCCAGATTCCGGGCACGCCGGGCTACACCGCCGTGGGCGAGGTCGTCGCGGTCGGCGACGCGGTGCCGGACGTCCGCCCCGGCGACCGGGTGTTTACTTACGGCCCCCATCGCTCGCACGTCAAGATCACCTGGGGCGACCGCTGGCACGGTGTCTGTGTGCCGGTGCCCGACGGCCTCGACGGCGACCGGGCCGCGTTCGCGCACGTGGCGAACATCGCCCTGACGGCCATCCGGCGATCCGACATCGAGCTGGGCGACGCCGTGGCCGTGAGCGGGCTGGGCACCATCGGCAACTTGGCGGCGCAACTGGCGCAACTTCAGGGCGCGCGCGTGCTCGGCGCGGACGTCAACGATACCCGGCTTGACGTCGCCCGGCGTTCGGGCATCGACCGGGTGGTGAACCCTACCACCACTGACTGGAACCGGGCGGTTGCTGACTTCACCGGCGGGCGGGGCGTGACGACCTTCATCGACGCCACGGGCCGAAGCGCGGTCGTCGAGCAGAACTTGCCAAACGTGGCGACCAACGGCGAGGTGATCCTGCTGGGCTCTCCGCGCGCGCCTCACACAGCCGACCTGACCACCACGCTGCGCGCCGTGCACCTGCTCTCGAACGTGACCCTCCGGGGGGCGTTGGAGTTCTCCCTCCCTACGTTTCCGGACGATCTGCACAAGCACTCTATCCAAAGGAACGTCGCCGTCGCGATGGAGCTGATCCGGATGGGTAAGTTACGGCTGGACGCCCTCTACACGCACCGGCTGTCCCCGGCGGCGTGCCAACGCGCCTACGACGGCCTGCGGGACGAGCCGGACGCCTACGTGGGGGTGGTGTTCGACTGGCTGAGTTGAGGTGCTGAAGACCGACGAACGATCTGCATAAACCGCGACCATGAAGAAACACAAGATAGGCGTCATCGGGGCGGGCATGGAGGCCGTGCGCCACGTCGAAAGCCTGCGGAAGACGGGCCGCGCCGAGGTGATCCACGTGGCGCGGAAGAACGCCGACGCCCTGCCCGCCTTCCAGCGGAAGCACGGCATCCCGAAGGGCACGATCGACTACCGCGTGCTGCTCGCCGACCCCGAGGTCGAGGCGGTCGTCATCAGCACGCCCCCCTTTCTGCACCGCGAGATGTTCGAGGCCGCCCTCGCCGCCGGCAAGCACGTGATTCTGGAGAAGCCCGTGGCGACCAGCCGCGCGGAGGTGCGGGCGATGCTGGCGGCCCGCCGCGCCCGTCCGGAGCTGATCGTGTTGGAGTGCTCGTGCCGCCACGCGCTGCTGCAACCCCGCTTCGAGCAGGCTCAGGAGATCGTCGCCTCCGGACGGCTGGGTGAGGTCTACTACGTCCACCACAACGCCAACGACCGGCAAGGGCGACCGGGCATCGAGTACCACCCCACGGCCAAGTGGTTCCTGAACCGGACGCTGGCGGGCGGCGGGCCGCTCATGGACTGGGGCGAGTACGACCTGGCGTTTCACCTCGGGCTGCTGGGCAACGCACCGGAGCTACGGGAGGTCACGCCGCTCTTCATGCGCTCGCACTTGGACGATATGGACCCCGGCACCGATACCTACGACGTCGAGGAGCACGCCGCCGTCCTGATGCACTTCTCGGGCGGGCTGCGCTACTACTGGGAGCGCGGCAACAACGCCCACGTGGAGGTGCGCAACGAGACGCGCATCTACGGCACGCGGGGCGGGCTGCGGCTGGCCTCCTGCTCGTGGGACGACCCGACCATCGAACGGTTCGACCTGGACGACGCCGGGCGGGCGGGCGTCGAACGCATCCCGGTTGCGCCGGCGGCCGACTCCGACGAGGAGCGCTTCGCCGCGCACGTGGTCGAGGTGCTGTCGGGCGCACCACCGCTGATGCCTCTGGAGCGGGCCGCCAAGCACGTCGAGATCGTCTTTGAAGCGTACGAGGCGCTGGCGAGTCTTTAAGGCTACGTTTCAAGCAGACGCCCGCCGCGAGGACGGAACGGGCGTGGTGCGGTGCAAACGGGACCGATCACACCATCGGGTGCGGCGTGGCCCCGCCGGGCTGAATGAGCGTCGCCACCAGCCCCGTCCAGCCGGTCTGGTGCGAGGCCCCCACACCCCGGCCGTTGTCGCCGTGAAAATACTCGTAGAACAGCACGTGGTCGCGAAAGTGAGGATCGTGCTGGAACTTCTCGGCCTGGCCGTAGACCGGCCGCCGCCCCTGATCGTCGCGCAGGAAGAGGCGCGTGAGGCGACGCGTGAGCTCGTCGGCCACCTCGCGCAGCGTCAAGTACACGCCCGAGCCGGTGGGGCACTCGACGTGCAGCTCGTCGCCGTAGTAGTCGTGGAAGCGCCGCAACGACTCGATGATCATGTAGTTGACCGGGAACCAGATCGGCCCCCGCCAGTTGGAGTTGCCGCCGAACATGTAGGTGTCCGACTCGGCCGGCGTATAGGCCACCCCGTAGCGCTGCCCGTGCAGTTCGAGCACGTAGGGCGGGTCTTGGTGCGCCTTCGACAGGCCCCGCACGCCGTACTCGGACAGAAATTCGGTTTCGTCGAGCATCCGCCGCAGCAGGGCCTTCATGCGGTGGCCGCGCAGCAGCGAGAGTAGGTGCCGCTCGCCGCGCCCCGGCTCTTGCCAACGCGAGACCAGTTGTGCCAGGTGGGGGCGGTTCTCCAGGAACCACCGCAGCCGCTCGGTGAAGTAAGGCATGGTCTTGAACACCTCGTCGTTGAGCACCTCGACGGCGAACAGCGGAATCAGCCCCACCATCGAGCGCACACGCAGCGGGTGGCGGCCGCCGTCGGGCGTGCGCAGCACGTCGTAGAAAAACTCGTCTTGCTCGTCCCAGAGGTCGATCTGCTCGTTGTTCATGTTCACCATCGCCCCGGCGATGTAGAGGAAGTGCTCGAAGAACTTGGTGGCCGTCCGCTCGTAGGTGGCGTTCTCCCGGGCCAGCTCCAGCGCCATGCGCATCATGTTGAGGGCGTACATGGCCATCCAGCTCGTGCCGTCGGCCTGCTCAATGTACCCGCCCGTGGGCAGCGGCGCGCTGCGGTCGAACACGCCGATGTTGTCCAGCCCCAAAAAGCCCCCCTGGAAGATGTTGAGGCCGTCGCGGTCCTTGCGGTTCACCCACCAGGTGAAGTTGAGCAGCAGCTTGTGGAATACTTCTTCGAGGAAGGCGCGGTCGCCGGTGCCGCGCTGTTGCTTGTCGATCTGGTAGACCTCCCAGGTGGCCCAGCCGTGCACGGGCGGGTTCACGTCGCTGAACTTCCACTCGTAGGCGGGCAACTGACCGTTGGGGTGCATGTACCACTCGCGCGTCAGCAGCCGCAGTTGCTCCTTGGCGAACTCGGCGTCGACCTGCGCCAGCGGCACGCAGTGGAAGGCGGTGTCCCAGGCGGCGTACCAGGGGTACTCCCACTTGTCGGGCATCGAAAGGATCTCGGCGTTGTGCAGGTGGCCCCATTCGTGGTTGCGGCCCCGCTTGCGGCTTTCGGGCGGCGGCATCTTGCCGGGGTCGCCGGTCAGCCAGCGGGCCACGTCGTAATAGTAGTACTGCTTGGTCCAGAGCATCCCCGCCCACGCCTGGCGCTGCACGCGGCGGGCGTCGGCGTCGGCGACGTCCTTTTGCAGCGCTGCGTAGAACGCGTCGGCCTCCTCGCGCCGCCGTCGGAAGGTCGCGTCGAAGTCGCCGAAGGGCTGCTTCTTGGCCAAGTCCGCCCGGGTGAGGCGCAGGCGCAGCGTCTGCGAGCCGCCGGCGGGCACCCGCAGGGCGTAGTGCGCGGCGGCCTTGGTGCCGGTCCGGTCGGGGTTCACGGTCGGGGCACCGTGCAGCAGGTGGTCGTTGATGCCGTCCTTGAAGTAGCCCGCCGCCGGGCCACCGCCGTAGAGCTTGCGTTCGTTGGTCTCGTTCTCGCAGAAGAGCAGCTCGGCCGCGCCCGGGGTCGTGTCGGCGTCGAAGTAGTAGGCGCTCATCTCAGGGTGTTCGACCGCCACGCGGCCCGGACCTTCGGCGCGTAGTTGCGGCTTGGCGGCGTCCGGCTCCCACGCCCACGTGTTGCGGAACCAGACGTGCGGCAGCACGTGCAGCGGCGCGGCTTCCGGCCCCCGGTTGTGGATTTCAACCTCGATCAGCAGGTCGTCGGGATCACCCTTGGCGTAGGTCACGAACACGTCGAAGTAGCGGTCGTCGTCGAACACACCGGTGTCGATCAGCTCGAACTCGGGGTCTCGCTTGCCGCGCCGGCCGTTCTCGCGCACCAACTGCTCGTAGGGAAAGGCCGCCTGCGGGTACTTGTAGAGCATCCGCTGGTAGCTGTGCGTGGGCGTGCTGTCGAGGTAGAAGTAGTAGTCCTTCACGTCTTCGGCGTGGTTGCCCTCCGGCCCCGACAGTCCGAACAGACGCTCCTTCAGGATGGCGTCGCGGCCGTTCCAGAGGGCCACCGCAAAGCAGAGCCGCTGCTGGTCGTCGCTGACACCGCCGATGCCCTCTTCGCCCCAGCGGTAGGCCTTGCTGCGGGCCATTTCGTGCGTGCAGTAGCGCCAGGCGTCGCCGTTGGCGCTGTAGTCCTCGCGGACGGTGCCCCACTGCCGGTCGGCGAGGTAGGGGCCGAAGCGCATCCAGGGGGCGGTGCCGTCGTAGGCGTGTTGCAGACGTTTCTGTTCGGGGTTAGCCATAGAGAAAAAAGGGGTTGGAGAGGATGAGATGCCGGGTGCCGCCGGTTGTGCCGAGGCGAAAAGGGGTGCGCCTGAACACGAGCGTGGCGCTACGCGCCCTCGAGCGGCCGCCCGTGCCGGTGGTCTGTCGGAGCCGGAAGGGTTCAGACCTCACCGCTTTATGAGCGTCGTGCGCCTTGAAAGGTTACGTTACAAGCCGGCAAACGCGCCCGCCTCGTCGCGTGGATGCCTTTGTCGATGACCGCAGCGCCGTCGTCTCTTTTCAAAAGGCCAAAGTGCTCGAAATGTGGTCGCTTCTCACGGAAGACGCATCTGCCTTGCTTTCGCTTCACCGCACGCTCTCGGTGCCTTTATAATTGTGAGCCTCCGGCGGTAAGCGCCTGAGGTTCAAGTTCTTCTAACTACCCACCTTCATTGTTTATGTCCAGGCTCAGACGTTTATCCACCATCCACGGGCGCATTACGCTCATGATGACGGTATGTGTGGCCGCGCTCTTGGTGTTTTCCGCCTTCGTCACCTACCAAACGCGCGAGATCAAGCGCTCTTACGGCCTGTTGATTCACGCCGCCCACGATCTGGACATTAGCCGGTTCATCCACGGCGGCGGATTCGTCATGAGCCAGTGCAAAATGCTGGAGGGCATCATGGCCATGGACAGCGCCGGCCACGACCAGGCAGTTGCAGACATCATCCAGCGGAAGGATAAATTTCTTGAGCGCGCGCAGCGAAATCTGGTCATGATGCAAGCGGAAGATTATCAGCCGGCCATCGATACGCTGACCGCAGTGTGGAACGACATGGAAGCGCTACAGCATCGCCTCAGCAAAATTACGGGCGCAACGTACCCTTCGGAAGCCGCGCGAACAGCCGCCCAGCAGGAGGCCGCCGCATTGTACGAAGCGGGTATGGAACCCATTATTCAGCGGTTCTATCAAATAGTGCACGGGGAGCTCAAACGCCGAACGGTTGACCAGGGCAACGCGATCCGGGCCCGAATCGAATTCTGGGATACCATGGCGATCTATCTGGTCATCTCCGTCAGTGTGCTGATCTGCCTGTGCGTGGTGGGCATCTGGATGCGCACCCGCCGCTCGCTGACGCGCTCCATCGCACGGCCCAGCGGAATGCTGCAGGCGCTCGGCGAAGGCGCTCTGCCCAAACCGCAACGACC
This sequence comes from Catalinimonas sp., assembly GCA_049648155.1. GTDB lineage: Bacteria > Bacteroidota > Bacteroidia > Cytophagales > Flexibacteraceae > JBARYS01. The sequence goes on from JBARYS010000039.1 coordinate 7,776, forward strand.
GCTGAACAACGAACTCGACACCCTCGTTACGGCGGCTAACCAACTCAGCACTTCACTGCGGTCGGCCTCGCACTTCGCGCAGGCCGTGGGCGAGGGGAATTTCGAGCACGAATTCAAGGCGCTGAGCGAGCGCGACGAACTGGGCAACGCCCTGCTGCACATGCGCGATGAGATCCGGACGCTGACCGAGCGCGAGGCGGCCCGCCGGTGGGTCAGCCAGGGGCAGTCGGAGGTGGCCGAGCTGTTGCGCGCCTCGCACGTTTCGCAGGAGGAGCTGGCCGGCCGAACGCTCTCCTGGATCGTCCGGTACGTCGAGGCCAACCAGGGGGCGCTGTTCGTCTACCAACCCGACGAGGAGCACCTGACGGCCGTGGCCTGCTACGCCTACGAGCGGCGGAAGTACGTCGAGCGGACAGTCGCACCCGGCGAGGGGCTGGTGGGGCAGTGCTTCCTTGAACGAGAGCCGACCTACCTTACCGAGGTGCCCACCGACTACGTGCACATCACGTCCGGCACCGGCGAGGCCCCGCCCCGCAACCTGATGCTGGTGCCCCTGCTGGTCGACGAGCAGGTGGAAGGGGTGCTGGAGCTGGCGGCCTTCCGCGTGTTCACCGACGCCGAGCGCACGCTCATCACCGGCATTGCCGCCTCGCTGGCCTCGTTCCTGACCTCCTCGCGCGCTCAGAAGCAGACCGACGCCCTACTGACGGAGCTACAGGAGAAGTCGGCGCAACTGAGCTCGCAGGAAGAGGAGCTACAGCAAAATCTAGAAGAGATGCAGGCCTCGCACGAGGAGATGCGCCGCCGCGAAGAGCAGTATAAGCGGCGCATCGCCGCCCTCGAAGCCGAGCGGACCACTCCCGACGACGCGCCGGTGACGGCGTAAGAGAACTTATTCAGGACTTGCACCTCCTCCCCCAGCCCTCCAAAGGCCCTAAGACTTCGAGCCTTTGGAGGGTTTCGCTTACGAAATCTTGCCTTGCGACATCGAAGCGATCTAAAGCAAACCTGCTGGGCGGAGTTTGTAACTCCGCCGTTTCACCTTCTCGAACCAAACGCCGCGCGAACACACAACTCTTCGCGAAAAGTTTAGAGGCTGGAGGGAAAGTCCGAGCGGGGCCGGCGGTTACAAACCTCGAACAGCGGCTAGACGGTAGACCTCAATGCTTTGGGTGAGTTCAGCGTAGGTTCTGCTCAGATGGCTAAAGTCGAGCTTCAAGAAGCGTGAAGAAGCCCGTCGTCCAGCTTCCGCGCGGGTGGTGAACGAACGCAAAAAAGCCCCGCCGGCCACACTCGGTCCGGCGGGGCACCTGTACACACCCTTGGTCGTTTAGCGCACCACCACCTTGGTAGTCCGCAGCCGCTCGCCGCCCTCCAGTTGCAGGAAGTAGAGACCCGGCCGCAGCCCCCGCACGCTGAATTGATTTTGTTGCCCGGCGTAGCGGCGCACGGTCCGCCCGGCGGCGTTGATCAGGCGAGCACCGGCCACCTCGCGGGCGGATAGATCGACGCGAAAATGATCGCTCGCCGGGTTCGGGTAGACCAGCAGTGCATCGGCCCCGGCGAAGGTCGGCGCGCTGGTCACCCGCCCCAGGTTGATGCGGTACAGTTCACCGTCCAGGAGCCAGCCGGTCACCCCATCGGCGGCGCTCAGGTAGAGGTATCC
>JBARYS010000040.1:0-3259 GCA_049648155.1 Catalinimonas sp.
GTGCTCCCGTCGATACGGTACGGCTCTTTACCGCCGCCCTGAGTGGCCCCCTGGAGGTACACACTTACCACGCCGCCCGCACACCCTCCACCGGCGGGGGGCGCGTTGTCGGGGGGAGCAGCTCCGACTGCGCGCGGCCGGGCACCGTACCGCAATCGGCGTGGCGCGCCGGGCTGCCGCCGCCCGACTTTACGCCCGTGTTTACCGAGGTCGAGCACCTGATCGTGCACCACGCGGCGTCGTCGAACGCGCTGACGGATTACGAGAACGTGGTGCGCAACATCTACCTGTTCCACACGCAGTCGAACGGCTGGTCGGACATCGGCTACAACTTTGTGATCGCGCAGGACGGCACCATCTTCGAGGGGCGCGACGGGCAGGGGCGGGTCGACGACGACAACGTGCGGGGCGCGCACTTCTGCGGGAAGAACGCCAACACGATGGGCGTCTGCCTGCTGGGAAACCTGAGCGAAGTCGCGCCGACCGATACCGCCCTCGCCTCGCTCGCGGCGTTGCTGCGCTGGAAGGCCGACCTGCAAGGGCTGGACCCGCTCGGCTCGGGTGTTCACCCCAACGGGTCGACCACGCTGCTGGCGAACGTGGCCGGACACCGCGACGGCTGCGCCACCGAGTGCCCCGGCAACCTGATGTACCCCCGCCTGCCGGAGGTGCGGACGGCCGTGGCGACCCCCTGCGACACGGTGCCGACAGAGCCGCCAGTGCCGCCGGTGCCGTCGCCGGTGGTGGGCGTTTACCCCACGGTGCTGACGAACGGCGAGGCCGTGCGTATCGTGGTGGCCGACGGGGCGATCCGCCGCGTCGAACTGTTCGACGCCCTGAGCCGCCGGGTGAGTGAGCGGCGATATGCCGGCGAAGTGGAAGACATCCGCTTCCCCTTGCCGCCGGTGGGAGCCGGCGTGTATCTGCTGCGCCTCACCACCACCCGGAGCGAGCAAGTCGTGCGGCTGCTGGTTTTCTAAGGCGTGCAGTGCAGTGAGCCGGGCCGGACAATCCGACGGGGGGGCGCCGGCGAATGCCCCGTCGTTCTAAAGCCTACCGACCGTGCGGCGAAACCGCCTCGCAACCGGGATCAATCCGCCCGCACGCTGCTGCCGCCCCCGTCGCGTATGTCGGTGCGTGCGGGCTGCCCTTGGTAGCGGACCGAGCTGGCCCCGCCGGCGTCGACGCGGATCGATTCGAGGGCGTGCACCTGAGCTTCGGACGCTCCGGAGGCCTCCAGGTCGACGTCTTGGGCGCGGTAGTCGTAGGCGCGCAGCTCCGAGGCTCCCGAGAGTTCGGCCTCGAAGCGCTCGCCGTGCCCCGCCAGGCGCAGCTCCGAGGCACCGTCCAGCTTCACCTGGAGTCTCCGGGCGCGAAGGTCCATCCGGGCGTCGGAGGCACCCGATAGGTCGACGGTAAGGTCATCAGTGTCAAAACCCACGACGTCCGCCTTGACGGCACCACGGAGGCGGAAGTCGTCGAGTCCTGGCATTTCAATGTCCACACGGAGGCGGTCACGATCACGCAGACGATCAAACCAGCGACCGTTCCGATCCAGCGAGATGTTAAGTTGTTCGTCATTTTGAGAGAGGTTTAAGGATTCAAGTAGGTCTTCGTCGTCACTGCTGATGATCACACGGTAGTCGTCGCCCCGGCTCACGTACACGCGGAAGGCGTCTTCAATGTCCAGTGCGGAAAAGTCGCGGTAGTCGAAGGTGCGCTCGTACTGCTCAGATGCGTCCCGGTCTTGGCGGGTTGCACGCGCCCGGTCACGTCTCGTGCGGTCGTCGCGCGGGCAGTCCAGGCACCGCAGCCCGTCTTCGGTGAACACCCAGCGCCCCTGGTCGATCTGCGAGCTGCCGTAGCCCGCCGGCGTGAGCGAGTTGCGGAGGATGGCCCTCAGCGAGCGGTCCATGCGGAACTCCTGTCCGTAGGGCACTTGCAGCGTCAGGCGTAGCTCCTGGTCGCGGAACTTGGCCTCGGGGGCGAGCTCGAAGGTGCGGCCGAACACCAGCGTCGAGTCACGCTGCTCCACCTGGTAGTCGATCAGCCCGGCCTGCTCGATGGCGTCCTGGCGCGAGCTGCCGCGCGACGAGAAGCGCTTCTCCAGCCGCAGCCCGTCGCCGGCGTACCCCTCGATGTAGAGGCGCGTGTCGTTATCGAACCACTCGCTGCCGGTCTCCCGCAGGTCGAGCGTGAGGACGGCCGCCGAGTCGAGGGCGTAGGTATCGACCAGCTCTACGCTCGCTTCGGTGCGGAACTGCTGCACGTAGGGCGGCACGGCGATCAGCACCAGCACCAGGCTCACCACCCAGAGGCCGAACAGCGTCAGGCTGACCACCGTCGAGACCAACGAGCGCTTCACCAGCAGGCTCAGCCCGGCCAGCCCCAGCAGCAGCCCCGGCAGCAGCAGCAGCAGGGCCGCCGGCACCAGCGCCCACATCGGGAAGTCGCCGGCGAACAGGTCGAGCGGAAAGGGCGTACCGTTGATCACCATCATGTCGGCCGAGATGAGCCCCAGCGCGGTGCCGCCCACCGCCAGCGTGGCCACAATCAGCGCGAAGGCAACCACCAGCAGGATCAGCCCCGCAAATACGCGCAGCGCCGCGCCGATGAAGCCGAGGATGCCCGACGCCGAGATGCTACGCACCACCAGCGCCACCAGCCGGAAGGGGAAGAGCAGGATCTTCACGATGACGCTCTCCTCGCCCTGGTCGCGCGGCTGGAAGCTCGTCCGCACCTGGGCCTCGATGTTAGAGAGCGTCACGGGCTCCCCCCGCATCCGGATCTTCTCGGTGTGCGTCTTAGCCTCGGGCGTGATGGCCCAGAGCACCAGATAGAGGACGAACCCGAACCCACCCAGGAAGAGGCTCAGCAGGAACAGCACGCGGACCACGACCACGTCGGTGCCGAAGTAGGCCGCCGTGCCCGAGGCCACGCCGCCCAGCACCTTCTCGTCGGGGTCGCGATAGAACCGCTTCACGCGCTCGTCGTCCTGTAGGTCGGCCCGGCCCGGCACGGCGATCCAGAGGATCACGTAGGCGATGACCGTGATCGTGGTGATCGACCCCGGCAGGATGAGCCAGTCGAGGAACGGCGGCAGCAGGAAGAATATCCGCACCAGGAACGCGTCCAGGTTGTAGTAGTGGCCGATGCCCGCCGCCACGCCACCGAGCACGTTGTGGTTCATGTCGCGGAACAGCTTGCGGGGGCCGTCGGCGGTGGTGCCGCCCGGGCCGCCGCCTGCACGCCGCCGGTC
>JBARYS010000041.1:0-5723 GCA_049648155.1 Catalinimonas sp.
GCAGTATCCAACTGCGGCTGGCGGGCGCAGTGACGCTTCATCACGACGACGCGCTGGCTGACGACATTTGGAGCGAGACGCACCCCGGCGGCCGCAAGGATTACCTGAGCGATTACGCCCCCGCTACGCCCCTGCCCCACCCCGCCTCGGGCGTGCCGCCTGCCCTTGAAGACAAGCGCCTCACCGAGGCCGACACCGCCCCGGCCCGCGACCACTTCGTGGTGATCCGCACGTGGGTTACGTTCGTCGACTGGCTCCTGCTCTCGCCCGACGGGCACCGCCGGGCGCAATTTCGCTACGACGGCGGGGGGGTAGAGCGGCGTTGGGTGAGTGCCTGAACGGGCCGCGTGGCGGCATGAGTGGCTGCCGGCAGTTCAATGTGTTACCGTGCAAAAACTACCGCATTTTCCTTCCGGACGGTCCGCGCTCCCGCCACCCCCGATCCAGCTAGGCCAACCCGATTCGGGGCCACCCGACGGCGCGGCGCATAGCGGATGCCGTTTCGGAGGGCGGGTCGGTAGAAGTAAGATTAAGCAGGACAGACGAGGCATCCGAAGAGAAGACCGCTCAAAAGCGCCGTCCTAATCTTGATCAAACGGCATGATTCACGCGCGAAACCACCGCCGGCTCCGCCCGCCTCCGCCGGGGTGTCTTCCGGTTTCAGATCGACCCATCATCGCCCGGTGCATCGTAACTTTGCGGGCTTATTGTGGGCGGTGCGGCAAAGGCCCGTTTTTCGTCCCCTTCAGAGGCTGATTGACTTATGGACCGCAAACAACTGACGGGCTTGCTGCTCATCTTCGCCATCCTGGCGGGGTACTACATCTATTTCGACACGTTCGCGCCCTCGGCCCCGCCCCAGGAGCGCGGCAGCGAGGCACCGATGGACTCCATCGCGGTAGCGCCGGGGTTGGCCACCACCGAGGAAGAGGTGGCCCCCGCCGTGCCCGACTCGGCCGAGACCGCCCGCCGCTACGGCTCGTTCGCGGCGGCGATGCGGGGCGAAGCGCGCGAGGTGACGCTCGAAAACGAAGACCTGCGCGTGGTGCTCAATTCGCGTGGGGGTGGCATCAGCGCCGTCGAGCTGCGCGACTTCAAGACCTACGAGGGGCAGCCACTGCGCCTGCTCGACGCTGATGCGCAGACGCGCAGCTTGTTGCTGCCCACCGCCACGGGCAGCGTCGACCTGGCAAAGCTTTACTTCACCACCGACGCCCCCGCCGAGGTGCGTGTCACCCCCGGCGACACGCAGCGGGTGAGTTTCACGCTGCAAACCGCCGCCGGCACCGTCGAGCAGACCTACCTGATTCCGGGCAGCGGCTACGAGATCGGCTACCGGCTGCGCGTGCGGGGCTTCGACGGCGAGGCGCTGCGCTACGACTGGACCAACCAGCTCCCCAACGTCGAGAAGGACATCCAGCAGAGCCGCATCATGGCGGGGGTGACCTACTACTCGGACGAGGAGGGCTTCGACGATCTCGTCGGCCGTACCGACGAGCTGGAAACCGCCGACGTCGACGAGGGGCTACGTTGGTTCGGCTTCAAGAACAAGTTCTTCACCACGGCGCTGATCGCCGACGGGCAGCCCTTCCAAGGCGGCAAGCTGACCAGCCGTGTGCCCAGCGAGAGCGAGACGGTGGTGAAGAGCGTCTCGGCGTCGGTGGCGCTGCCGCTCGCCGCCGCGCAGACCGACGGGGGGGCGGCCTTCCGGTATTACTTCGGCCCGAACGACTACCGCGTGCTGAACCGGGTGACCGACGGCTTCGAGGAGAACGTGGACCTGGGCTGGCTGGTCTTCGCCTGGATCAACAAGTTCATCATCAACAACCTCTTCGAGCTGCTGGAAGGCTTTATCGGCAACTACGGTGTGGTGATCATCATCCTGGTGCTCGTCATCAAGACCGCCCTCTTCCCGCTCTCGTTCCGCTCTTACCTGTCGGCCGCCAAGATGAAGGCACTCAAGCCGGAGCTAGACGCGCTCAAGGCTGAGCACGGCGACGACATGCAGAAGATCCAGCAGGAGCAGATGAAGCTTTACCAACAGGTGGGCGTCAACCCGGTGGCGGGCTGCATTCCGCTGGTGTTGCAGATGCCCTTTCTGCTGGCGATGTTCTACTTCTTCCCGAACGCGATTCACCTCCGGCAGGAGGCGTTCCTTTGGGCCGAAGACCTTTCGACGTACGACTCGATCCTGAACCTGCCGTTCAGCATTCCGTTCGGTTACGGCGCGCACGTGAGCCTCTTCACGCTGCTGATGACCGCCTCGCAGATCGCCTACACGCACTACAACAACCAGATGACGACCACCGCCATGCAGGGGCCGATGCAGTCGATCACCTACTTCATGCCCCTCATCTTCATGTTCGTACTCAACTCTTACCCCGCCGGGTTGAGCTTCTACTACCTGGTGTCGAACGTGATCACCATCGGGCAGCAGATCGTGGCGCGCCACCTGATCGACGAGGAGGCCGTCCGGGCCAAGCTGTTGAAGAACAAAGAGCAGCGTAAAACGAAGAAAAAATCGAAGTTCCAGCAGCGCCTGGAGGCCGCCATGGACGCCTCCGAGCAACAGAAGCAGAAGCAAGAGGCCCGGCAGAACGGTCGCGGTGCCCGGTCGAAGAACCGGCGGTAAGCGTATCGTCTCATATTCGCCTCACTTCTTTCGAGGCTGTCTACATGCCCTATGGAATATCAGGTCCACCCCTTTCGTTTTAGGCTCAAGTGGACGCTGATCAATCTGCTCTGTCGTATCGATCGTTTCGATGCCTCTTGGTCGTCAATTGAACAACTGCGTGGCGAAGGATTGAGACATCTGCGCCATGTGGCCACCGTCCGCAGCGTGGGAGCATCTACCAGAATTGGAGGATCACAGAACCTAATCATCGCTACCGTTGAACGACGACCCAGCGTCAAGTTGGTAGCGTTGACCACGGGGTTCAACGACCTGCACAGCTACGGCCTGATCAAATGCCATGGGGCGGGTCGCGGCAGCTACGACACCGTTCGTTGAGACCTATTCCCACTCGCCCCGCTCCCGAACCAACCGCACCAACCCGGCGTTACCCCGCCGGACCTAACCCCACCTTTGCCGCCGATGAGTACCCTACTCGAAAGAAAAAAGAAGTTGTACGATCGCCCGCGTAAGAGCAAAGCCGGCGGCGGTTTTTGGAAGGGCGTCTACGACATCGTGTTCGCGGTGGGGCTGGCCGTGCTGCTGCGCTGGCTGCTGCTGGAACCTTATAACATCCCCACGCCGTCGATGGAGAAGTCGCTGCTGGTGGGCGACTACCTGTTCGTCAGCAAGATGCACTACGGCGCGCGCACGCCCGAGACGCCCCTGCAACTGCCGCTCACGTTCCAGACGATCTGGTTCACCAACATTCCCTCTTACTCCGAGGCCATCCAGATTCCTTCGTTCCGCCTGCCGGGACTGAGCAAGATCAAGCGCAACGACGTGATCGTCTTTAACGTGCCGACCGAACTGGACCGGCCCGTCGACATGCGTACCTACTACATCAAGCGGGCCGTGGGTGCGCCCGGCGACGAGCTGGAGGTCCGCAGCCGCCGCCTCTACCTCAACGGCGAGCCGTCGGAAGAGCCCGCCGGGGCTGAGTACAGCTACTACGTACGCTCGCAGCAAGCCCTCAACGAGCGCTTCTGGCTACAGAACGACATCACCGACCAGGTGTACGGCAGCCGCGACCAGCGGGGCGGCTTCTCCTACCTGATCAACACCACCGCCGCCACGGCCGAGAAGATCGAGAAGCTGGGCTTCATCACCGAGGTCGAGCCGAACGAATTCGCCGGCGGTGAGGAGGGCGGGCAGCGCTTCCCCGTCAGCATGGGGCGCGTCTGGACGCGCGACAACTACGGCCCGCTCACCATCCCGGCCGAAGGGCAGACCATTCCGGTGAACGCCGAGACATTGGGGCGTTACGGCTTCACGATCGAGAACTACGAGAACCTCGAAGACGTCCGCATCGAAGACGACAAGCTCTTCGTCGACGGGCAGGCGGTGGAGGAGTACACTTTCCGGCAGAACTACTACTTCGCGATGGGCGACAACCGCCACAACTCGGAGGACTCCCGCTACTGGGGCTTCGTGCCCGAAGACCACATCATGGGCAAGGCGCTGTTCATCTGGTGGTCGGTCGACCCGAACGAGAGCTTCAGCAACCCCTTCGAGAAGATCCGCTGGTCGCGCCTGTTCCGGGGGATCGACTAGCCGACGGCACCGCCTCATCCGGCATTGGCCTGCCGTGTCGTCAGATTAGAACGATCCGTCGTTGTAAGTCATTTTAGCTCTCTCGGAAGAGGGTCGGCAGCGTGTTTGCACCCGCCGGAAGCCCGCCGTCTCCGGCTATCATTCAGCCGTACGCGGCACGTAGCGTCTTCTCGCTACACCGCCACTTTCAGGCCGCCGAGTAGTTGGCGCAGTATCACCTTCGTGCTCCGAGCGAAGTCGCCCCGCAGCATCCAGGCCGCGTACTCAGGGTGGTCGAGCACCCGCTCACCTCGGTGTTTGCCGAAGTTGAAGCGGACCTCCCCCTCTTTGTCGCGGATCAACTTACCGGCGGCGTCGGCGGCGGGGCAGTCGTCCTGACAGTAGCTGTGTAGTTGGTCGAGGTCGCGGGGCAAGTCGCCGTAGCGGTCCAGTTGCGCCTCGAACACGTCGAGCGTCGCCACCACGTCGGCCATGGCGTCGTGGGCGTGCTCCATCTCCCGCCCCAGGAAAAACTGGTGTGCCGCCTCCAGCGTACGTCGCTCGCGGCGGCGGAAGATGCGGTAGACGTCCACGTAGCGCACGTCGGGCGCGGGAAAGACCAGATCACAGCGGGCAAACTCCTCGGCCAGCAGCGGCACGTCGAAGTGCAAGTGGTTGTAACCGGCCAGGTCACCACTGCTGAACGACCGATGGAGCTTGTGGGCCATGGAGCGAAACGTAGGCGCGTCGCGCACGTCGTCGTCGCTGATCCCGTGCACGGCCGTCGCCTCGGGCGCAATGGGTTGCTCAGGGTTGAAGAATTGCTTCCAGGCCTTGCGGTCACCGTCGGGCGCCACCTTGAGCACGGCCATTTGCACGATGCGGTCGTCGGTGACGGAAGTGCCCGTGGTTTCCAGGTCGAAGAAGATCAGCGGACGGCGAAGGGGAAGAATCATGCGGCGGGAAGTTCGCAAACGAAGTTGCACTTTTTTCGCCAAACTTTTAGGAGTGAAGTCCGAAGTGGCTGACGCCCGCAATACCTAGACGCGGAAGCCAAAGACGCGCCGGCTACTTCAGACTTCACACCTTCACTCGCTTCCACCGCCCACGCCGGAACACCCAGACGCTCATGAGCGCCAGGAGGGCCTCCGAGGCGGCGATGGCGGCGAACACACCCGTCGGTCCGCGCTCCCACGTCAGAGCCAGCCCGTAGGCCAGCGGCACCTGGATTACCCAGAAGCCGACCAGATTGAGCAGCGTCGGCGTGCGGGTGTCGCCGGCCCCGTTGAACGACTGGCTCACCACCATGCCGAGGGCGTAGAAGACGTAGCCGAGGCTCAGGATGCGCAGGCACTGTCGCCCCCAGCGGACGGCCGCCGGGTCGTCGGTGAAGAGTTGCATGATGGGGCCACTCAGCGTGAAGAAGCAGACCGCCACCGCCCCGAGGAAGAGCATGTTGTAGCCCGCCGCCCGCCAGACCGAGCGCTCGGCGCGGTCGGGACGCCCCGCGCCAAGGTTC
>JBARYS010000042.1:0-16830 GCA_049648155.1 Catalinimonas sp.
TCAAAAAAACGAAATAAACCGGTTTACTTTTCTGTACGGTGCGCATGAAAAACCACGTGCGCGACTCTGCTCCGCATGAAAAGAACTCTTTGATGCGCGTTCTTGCCGTTTTACTGCTGCTAGGTGGGTTTTCGGTACAAGTTGGTTGGGGGCAGACGTGGCGCGTCGTGCCGCTGCCGACGGGTGGGGCGAGCGTCGCCACCGACGACCTGTGGCACTTTGCCCTCTCGAACCCCGGAGCCACCGCCCGCGCTCGGGTACAGATCACCGTTACCGACGACGCCGACCGGCTTCGCTGGCGGGCCGAGAGTGCCCCCTTCGACGTGCCGCCGGGCGAACACCTCATCACCCCTGGCGACCAGGCGCGGCTTGCTCCGGTACGTGCCACTTGGTACGGCGGCGAGCACCCGGGCCGTCGCACCCTGCCGGCGGGTCGCCACGAGGTGTGCGTGCGGATTTTGTCGGTGGCCGAGGGCGCGTTGGCTGAGGGGTGCGGCTTTGTGGAGGTAATGCCGCGCACGCCGCCGCTGCTGGTCGCCCCCACCGATGCCGACGCCGCGCCCGAGCGCTTCCCCGTCTTCTACTGGACCCCGCCCGCCCCCCTCGCCGAAGCACCCGTCACCTACCGCCTGAAGTTGGTCGAGATGCTGGACAACCAGAGCGCTTGGGCGGCCATCACCTCGAATCCCGCTTGGTTTGTGCGCGACCGCCTGCCCGCGCCGATGCTGGCGTATCCCCCCGAAGCCCGGCCCCTCGACCCCCGCCGCCGCTACGCCTGGACGGTGTGGGCAAACGTTGAGGGCGAGGTGATTCCCAGCCCCGACGTCTGGACCCTGCTGCCGCCCGAAAGTAGGCCGCGCGAGATCGAAGATCCCCTGAACATGGTGCGGGAGCCTACCTACGCCGTCACCGACGGGGCCAACACGCTCTACCCAACCGACGGCACCCTCCACCTGGCCGTGGACAACCGCTGGGGCAGTCCGCAACTCACGCTGCGGTTCGCTCCGCACGATGCGGCCGAGACGACCCACGAGACGACGATCGCCGCCCGGCCCGGCCGCAACTACTTCACGTTCGGCCTCGACGAGACGGGTCTGAAGCCCGCCACAACCTACGACTTATTCATCGACGATGCGTCCGGCCGCTCGGTGGGTCGGGCCGTGATCGAGTACCAAGCCCCCGAGTAAGCCATGAAACTGAACTCTCCCCGCCGCCGCGCCGCCGCCCGTCTGATGCTGGGCGTGATGCTGTTGCAAATTAGTGCCCCTCTGGTACGGAACGCCCGGGCGGGTGGACCGCAACAACCCGAATTTCAGGGTTTCCGGCCCGCCGGAAGCCAGGAGATGGTCGACCCCTTCACGGGTGACTTCGGCTACAACTTGCCCCTGCTGGAGGTAGGTGACTACCCCCTGACGCTCTCGTACGGTTCGGGCCTGAGCGTAGACGACGACGCCGGCTGGGTGGGGTGGGGGTGGTCGCTGACGCCCGGAGCCATCACGCGCAGCGTGCGGGGGCTGCCCGACGACGTGCGTGGCGAAGAGGTGCTTCAGCAGACGAACCTGAAGCCCAATCGCACCTTCGGCCTGAACGCGGGGCTGACCGCCGAACTCTTCTCGATTGACCCCACGACGCTGGTCAACGTGGGCCTGAAGACGGGCCTGTTCTACAACACCTATTCGGGAGTCGGCGTGGAGGTAGGCCTGACGCCCGGCTTGCAGGCCACCGCGAAGAGCGGACACTACCTGACGGCCAGCATGGGCATCAACGCCAATTCGCAGAGCGGCCTTTCGGTCTCGCCGAACGTCGGGTTCAACTTGCTGCACAAGAACAGCTCGGAGGAGATGGAGCTGGGGCACGTCGACCTGGGGCTGGGCGTCAGTTCGCGCGGCGGCATCAAGCAGTTGCGTCTCGGCTACAAGCACAAGAACGAGTACTTCGGTTGGTCGGGTAAGGGGAAGCTGAGCTTCTCGGCTCCTACCTACGTGCCGCGTCCGTCGTTGCCGATGAACGGCGGTGGGCTGACCTTCTCGTTCGGGTACGGCGGCGAAATTTTCGGCTTGTTTCCCAACGGCCGCCTGACGGGCTACTTCACGCAGCAGGCGCTGGCCGAGCGCGAGCGGAGTGCCCCCGCGTACGGCTACCTCTACGCCGAGGCGGCCGGTGAGCAGGCCGACGTGCTGCGCGACTTCAACCGCAGCCGAGACAAGGGTTTCACCGAGGGGCAACCCAATCTGCCGTTCTCCTACGCTACCTACGACCTGTATCAGGTCTCAGCGCAGGGGATCAGCGGCGGCTTCCGGCCCCTGCGCTCCGACGCTAACCTCTTCTTCGATCCGCAGACGGTGATGTACGACGCCGGCACCAGCCTGGGGGTAGAGATTGGCGGCGGCAACGCCGTGAAGGGAGGCGTCAACATTGCCCTGTCGCGCTCCGAGGCGTACAGCCGCCCCTGGATCGACGATAACAAGCTCGTGGGGCCGCTGCGGGCCGCCGGGGCCGACCCCACACGGCCGGAATTCGAGACGGTGCGCTTCGTCTCTACCGGCGGACTGACCGCCACCGACGACGCGGCCTTTGCCCAGGCCGTGGGGGGGCGGGGGGCCGTGCGGGCCAAGCTCTCCCGCTCGGGTTATGACGCACGTGCCGAGCAGCGGTTCGGCAACCGGGTGTCGGCGGGGTCGCAGGCCATGAACGCGCCGCCGCGACGGGTGGCGCGGACCCCGCGCGCGGAGGTGATGAGCTACCTGCCGGCCGACGAGGCCACGAAGGGCGCTTACCAGCCGCAACTACTCAGCTACCCGCTGAATGCTTTCGACGGTGAGCAGGCCCCCGAAGCGCTGACGCGAAACGCCGACTACCGGCGGGGGCACCACTTATCGGAGATGTCGGTCACCGACGAGCGGGGGTGGCGCTACGTCTACGGCCTGCCGGTCTACAACACGCACCAGGAGGAGGTGGCCTTCAACGTGGCGGGACGGTCGGTCGACTGCGAGCGGGGGCTGGTGAGCTTCGAGGCCGGCCGGGACGACACGCGCGACAACGACCGGGGCATCGGTAACTTCTTCTCGCGTACCGCCTCGCCCGCCCACGCACAGAGTTGGCTGCTCACGCAGCGTGTCTCGCCCGACTACCGCGACCTGACCGGCGACGGCCCCACGCCCGACGACTTCGGCGACTACGTGCGCTTCAACTACACCCGCGCGCTGGCGTCGTACGCCTGGCGGTCACCGTTCGAAGCCGGCCGCGCCCACTATCAACAAGGGCTGCTGCTGGATACCGACGACGACCGCGGGCAGTACGTCTACGGTACGCGCGAAGTGTGGTACCTGCACAGCATCGAGAGTAAGAACCAAGTGGCCGAGTTTTACCTCTCGGACCGCGAGGATGCCGTCTCGTCGGCCGGAACGGAAGGCGGGGCCGACCCCACCCGCCGCCTGAAGAAGCTCGACCGGATTGACCTCTACAGCCGCGCCGAACGCGCCGACGCCGGTACCGACGCCGTGCCGATCCAGTCGGTACACTTTGCCTACGACTACGCCCTCTGCCAAGGTCTGCCCAGCCACACGTCGGGTGGTGGCAAGCTGACGCTCAAGAAGGTGTGGTTCACCTACGGGGCGTCGCCGAAGGGCGAGCTGACGCCGATTGAGTTCGACTACGGCGACGTGAACCCCAATTACAATCCCCAGGCGCTGGACCACTGGGGCACCTATCAGCCCAATGACTGCGCGGGGCTTTCGAACGCGCGGCTGCCGTACACTTCGCGCCACGACCGCGCCGCCGCCGACCGCCACGCCGCCGCCTGGCGGCTGCACAAGGTCACGCAGCGGGGGGGAGCCACCACCACCGTCACCTACGAGGCCGACGCCTACACCCACGTGCAGGACAAGCAAGCCATGCAGCTCTTCAAGGTGGCGGGCTTCAAGCGGCAGTTATCCGACGCCGACCTCCGCCCGATGCTTTGGGACTTAGTGGGCGGGGGCAGTGCCTTCCCCATGCGGCCGTACTTGTTCTTCGAGATCGACGACACCATCACCACCGACGAGCAGCTAAAGGCCTACGTCGAAGGGATGAAGAGCCTCTACTTCCGCTTTCGTACCGACGCGGTGGGCGCGAGTGTACAGGACGTGTGGAACGGTAAGTCGCGCGCGCAGAAGAGCGAAGACATCACCGGCTTCGTACCCTACGAGCCGCGCGGCGGGCGCAATGCCAACTACGGCTTCGACGAAGCGGCCCGTGCCGGCGAGGGCTACACGCGGGCCTGGATCAAGCTGGAGCCCGACGAGCTGGGCGACCTGCAGTCGACCGACGTGGCCGACTACGGCGACGTGCACCCCATCGCCAAAGTGGGGTGGCAGTTCGTGCGCCTCAAGCTGCCCCGGGTGGCTTACCAACAGGCCGACCTCAACGAAGACAACCCGCTTGAGCAGTTGATCTTGTCGCTGGCCTCGATCTCGGAGGAGCTGATCGCCTTTCTGGGGGGCTTCAACGCCAAGATGCGCGGCCGGCAGAGCTGCCGTTGGGTAGACCTGGAGCGGAGCTACGTACGCCTCAACGCCCCGGCGGGCAAGGTGGGCGGCGGGGCCCGCGTGCGGAAGATCGTCACGACCGACGCCTGGGCGGAGATGGGCGGGTCCGGCGAGACGGCCACCTACGGACACGTGTACACCTACACCGTGACCGACACCACGGCGCCTTTCTCCGTTCGCAGCGCGGGGGTGGCGGCCTACGAGCCGCGCGTGGGGGGCGAAGAGAACGCCGTGCGCGTGCCCCGCACCCACCGGCAGGTGCGCGACAACTACTGGTTTGCCAAGACCTACGATCAGCTCTACGAACTGGAGCCGATCACCGAAGACCTCTACCCCGCCGCCACCGTCGGCTACGCCCACGTCGAAAAGCGCAACCTGCCCTTTGAAGGGGTGCAGCGCACGGCGACCGGCCACGACGAGTACGACTTTTACACCGCCCGCGACTTCCCGGTGCGCACCGGACAGACCGACATCGACGTGAGCCGGAAGAAGATGGGCCTGCCCTTGCAACTGCTCTTTTTCAGCTACCGTGACGACATGGCCACCAGCCAGGGGTACGTGGTAGAGACCAACGACATGCACGGCAAGCCCCGCGCGACGCGCTCTTACGCCGAAGCCACCGACGGCGCACCCCCCGCGCTGACGACGGGCACCACGTACCACTACCAGTTCGACGACCGCACCGGGCAACTGGTCAGCGACGCCACGGTGCTTGGGCCGGACCCCGCCGGTGGCGACCACCGCCGGCGGACGCAGGAGCTGGGCGTCACGACCGACTTCTACGTCGACACCCGCGAGGCGCAGCAAAAGTCGGAGTCGGTCGAGGCGCAGATCAACCTCGACGGCTTTCTGGCGGCCATCATCCCGATCTTTATCCCGATCATCATTCCCGGACTTCAGGGAGAGGAGACGCGGTATCGCTCCATCGTAACCACCAAGGTGGTGCGCCGCTCGGGCATCCTGAGCGGCGTGACGGTCGACAAGTTCGGGTCCAGCGTCGAGGTGCGTAACCTGGGCCGCGACGCCCTGACGGGCCGAGTGCTGCTCACCGAAACCCTCAACGAGTACGGTGACTCCCTCTACGCGCTCGAAATCCCCGCCTACTGGCAGCACGACGGCATGGGGCCGGCCTACCGGAACGCGGACCTGCAACTGGTGGGGCAGACCGTGGGCAGCCGGGGCGAACTGCGGCTCGACTTCGGCACGGGCGGGGTCGAGGCACCACGGTACCTGCGGGCGGGCGACGAGTTTTTGGTGCGCCGCACGGACGGCGAACGGTTCCGGCGGGCCTGGGTCTACCGGGTGAACGCGGTCGGGGCGGAGCTGATCAACGAGCAGGGTGCTTACCTGCCCGCCGGCACCTACGACCTGCGCCTGCTGCGGTCGGGCGCGCGCAACCTCCTGCAAGAGGTCGCCGGGTCGATGCAGCTACACGAGAACCCCCTGGCCGCCGACTCGACCCTCCGCCCCGCCGAGGTGCTGGTGGCCAACGCCCGCGACTTCTCGGACGAATGGCAGACCTACGCCGCCTTTCGGGGGTACGTGACGCCCGACACCTGCGACTGCGAAAGCCTTTTTCCGAACAAGGGCGAGGATTTTACGCGGATCGTAGAAGAACTCTTCGACCGGGGGTGGGCGTACGACACGACCATCAACCTGTCTGATCTTATAAGTTCTAACTCCGATGTCGGATACGCGCTGCAACTCGCCGGCCGCAATGCCCTCTACTGGCGCGGGGAGGCGCGGGGCAACCAACTGCAAGGTTATTTTTTGGCTGCCGCCGACGATGCGTCTGCCGACGCGCTCCACACGCTGACGATGGCATTCGAACCCGAGCCGGCCCGCGACCTGAGCGTGGTTGATATTGGCGATTTCAACGTCTTCAACATCAAACCCGTGCGGTCGAATCCGTACGTCTGCGCCGACACGGTCTACGACTTTCAGTTTACGGCTAATCTGCAGGTGGTCAACGGTGAAGGAGAGGAGGTTCTCATAAATACTCCCGTGCGGGGTACGTCCGACCTGTTTCCCATCGCCCTCTGCACGTTGGAGCCGCTCGAAACCGAGGTGTTCTGCGACCTGATTCCAGGGCAGGTGGTGAACCCTTACTTCCTGGGGGTGCGCGGCAACTACCGCCCCGACGACGACCACCGCCTGCTGAGTAAGGTGATCCGGAACGACGACCGTCGTCACGACGGCACCTACGCCGAATTCGTGCCCTACTGGGCGGGCGTGCCGGGGAGCGATCCGGCCCGCTGGACGACCACAACGCGGAACCTGCGGGTGGATCCGAACGGGCGCTCGCTGGAAGGGGAAGACCCCCGCCGCCGCCCCGCCGCCCGCTTGTTCGGCCACAACTACCAGCTCACGACGGCCGAGGCCGAAGACGCCCGTTACGAGAACATCGCCTTCAGCTCGTACGAGAACCACCCCTACCGCCGGGCGTTGCGTCTCGGCGACCAGGCCTGCACGGTGCCCGAGCACTTCGCCTTCGAGGGGGAAGCCGAGTTCGTCTCGGACGAGGCGGCCCACACGGGGCGGTTCTCGCTCCGTGTGCCCGCAGGCACCACCATCAGGGGGACACGCCGGTCGCTGTCGATTGCTGCCGGCGACACCGTGAACGGCCCCTACCGGCTCAGCACCCGCGACTTTGCGGGTAAGTACGAGCCGTCGAGCCGGGTCGAACGGCACGTGGTCAGCGCCTGGGTGCGGGTGCCCGAACTGCTGGAAGACGGTAAGCCCGATCCGCTGCTGCAGTTGTACACGTTCGACGGCGTATCGCTTGAGCTGGAGGCCGTTTCGAGCACCACGAATCAGGTGTTCACCTTCCGCCCCGACGGCCCCATCGTCGACGGCTGGCAGCGGCTGTACGGCGCGTTCACCCTGCCCCCGGGGACCGTCGAACTGCGCTACCGCCTGCTGAACGGCTACGACCGCGCCGTCTTCATGGATGACCTCCGCCTGCAACCCTTCCACTCCGGGATGGTCGCCTACGTCTACGACCCTTACACCCTGCGTCTCGTGGCCACCCTCGACGACCAGAACTACGCCACCTTCCTGGAGTACGACCTCGAAGGCCTGCTCATCCGCCGCAAGCGCGAGACCCGCGCCGGCATCATGACCGTTCGTGAGGCCCGCCGGGGCATCGCCAAGCCGTAATCACCATGCCGTACCACTACCGCTCTCTTCTCCTCTTTGGCCTACTGCTCGGCGCGATGCTGCGCGCGCTCTCCGCCCGCGCGGCCGACGAGACCTACACGAACGCCCTCGACGCCCCCGAGCTGCAGATCGGCAAGGCATTCCGCGTGTGGGACGCCCGCTTCCTGACGCCGGGCAACCCCTGGAACGCCGGGTGGGACGACGACATCCTCACGCAGACAGTCGACAACTACCTGGTGCTGGACGTGGACCCACTGCGCGGTACGCAGCCGTCCGAGCCCTTCACCCTGACGGTGGTGGCCGACGTGCAGTCGGTGCGGGAGCGCGGCGGCCGACTCGACACGACGGCGGTGGGTAAGGTGAAGCTGACGGTCGACTACGACCCGGCGGCGGGCAGCCGATACGTGCACCGCCAGGCGTACCCCTTTGCGGGAGGACACGAGTTGATCGTGACGCTGCTCGACGTGCAACTCGACGGTAAGACCACGCTGAACGACCTGGGGAGTGTCGTGCGCCTCGCCGCCCACATCGACGTGGAGCGCTACTTCGCCTTCGACCGGGCGGCGGTGTCGGGACTCGCCCACACCTACCTCTCCGGCACGAACGAGCTGGTGCTGAGCTGGCAGGCGCAGCCCGGCGCGGAGTCCTACCAGCTGGAGTGGACCTGGGTCGACAACTACGACGGCCAAGGCGGCCGCCGCTCAATCGGCAATCTGGGCTACGACTTCGCGCGGAACGCCACCCGGGTCGAAGTGCAGGAACGGTCGTACCGCGTGCCGATGATTTACGAGCAGGGGTACTTTGTGTACCGCGTGCGGGCCGTGGGGCGCGGGCAGCTACGTCCCGACCAGTTGAGCCACGGGGCCTGGAGTCTGCCCGACCAGGGACCGATTTCGATCCTGACGGCCCCCTTCCCGATCCGGAACGCCTACGAGATCACGGCCGCCGCCGCGCACACCGCCGACCAGATGAACTGGCAGTACGAGAGCACCTTCACCGAGGGGGGGCGCCGCCGCGAGACGCTCACCTATGCCGACGCCCTGCTGAACGAGCGGCAACTGCTGACCCGCGTGAACAGCGAGGCGCACGTGCTGGTCGAAGAGCGCTTTTACGATCATCAGGGCCGCGCCACGCTGCGCACGCTCCCCGCCCCCCCGGTGGTGAGTGAACGCAACGGCGCGGCCCCGCAGCCCCTGCGGTACTACCCGGACTTTACGCTCAACGCGGACGGCGCGCCCCTGACGCGCGGCGACTTCGACGCCGGCACCGACAACTGCGACCGCCCCGTTCCCCAACTGAGCACGCAGGCGGGGGCCGCCCGGTACTACTCGCCGAATAACCCCGACCAGACCGGCGCGCGGGCCTTTTTGCCCGATGCCGCCGGGTACCCTTACCTGCAGATGGAGTACACGCCCGACCGGACGGGGCGGGTGCGGCGCACGGGCGGACCGGGCGAACACCACCACCTCGGCAGCGGGCGGGAGGTGAAGCACTACTACGAGGTGCCCAGCCAGGTGGAGTTGGACCGCCTCTTCGGCACCGAAGTGGGCGAGGCCCGGCACTACCGGAAAGAGATCCGCGTGGACGAAAATGGGCAGGCCACCGTGCGCTACCTCGACCTGGCCGACCGCGTGGTGGCCGCCGCCCTGGCGGGTACGCCGCCCGCCTCGCTCGAAGGCATCGAAGGGAGCGACGCGCGCACCGACGTGGTCGCCGAACTGGTCGGCGAGTGGGGGCGGGTCGACACCAACCGCCATCAGCTCACCGTCCGCCGCGACTTTACGGTGCTCGAAGACGGCACCGGCTACACGTTTGCTTACCGCATGACCCCCGAGGCGTTCGGCGACACGACCTGCCCGACGCTGCCCGTCTGCTACGACTGCGCCTACGAGTGGGAGATGTACGTGCTCGACGACTGTGGCGAAGTGGTGTGGCGCAACCGCCGCGTGGTGGGCGACGAGGAGGGCATCGACCGGTTGTGCGGCGGGCGGATCGACTTGCAAGATTCGGTGGCGCTCCGCCTCGACCGGGGCGCTTATCAGCTCATTAAGGTGTTGCGGGTGGACGCCGCCGCCGCCGAAGCCTACGCCGACGACTACCTCGCCGAGAACGTCTGCATCGACTCGCTTCGCGAAGCGCTGGAAACGAAGTACTGGGAAGAGGTCGACACGATGAGCTGCTATACCGAGTGCGCGGCGTGCGACGTGCCGGAGAGCTACCAGGTGACCAACGCCGACGGCACCACCGAGGTGATCACCCTCGACCCCGCCGACCGCGCGCGCCTGGAGGCGGAGTGCCGCGAGAGCAGTTGCCGGACGTTCACCAGCCCTTGCGACGCCGCCCGCCGTGCCATGCTGGCCGACGTAAGCCCCGGGGGGCAGTACGCCCTCTACTACGACTCGCTGACGCAAGACATCGCGCCGGGGCGCTTCCCCCTGTCGGTGCTGAACGACATGCGGACGCAGGACACTCCCGGGCAGAACTGGCGGCACCCGTCTACGCCCTACCTGGACGGACGTGGGCAGCCCGCCTGGGTGATTCTCGACGGCGACGGCAAACCCAGTCACGACCGTACGCGCGCCGTGACGCTGGCCGACGGCCGCCGCGCCGTGCCACCGCAGTACTTGCACCGCGTCGAAGATTTTATTCGCCACTGGCAACGTTCGTGGGCGGCGTCGCTGCTGCCCTACCACCCCGAGTACTGCTCGCTCGACTGGTGCAACACGGTGGTGGTCAGCGATACGTTCGACTTCCGTCTGCGGGCCGTGGGCGACTACCCCACCGCCGCGAGCGCCGACTGGCTCGACCCCCTCGGGCGGAGGGGCGGCGGCATCACGGACCCTTACTTTCAGGACACGACCGACCCGGGGGTGCGATGGCGCTACGACCTGATGCGCACGTTGCTCGACTCGGTCTACGCCGACCCTAACGGTGCCAAGTACGACATCGAAGAGGTCGTGTCGGCCGCCCAGCGGTGCAACAACCCCAACATGACGTACGCCCAGTTCCGCGCCTGCGTGGGGAGCGCACGGATGGGGCAGGGGGTGTCGCCGGAGATGCGTGACGCCGAGTGGCGGCTCTACCGCGACCTCTACCTCTCTAAGAAGGCCCGGGTGCAGTCGATTGAACGGCAGATTGCGGCGCTCAATGGAGGGTGCTACGCCGGCTGTATCGGCGGCCCCGGTCGTACCGACCCGGTTATCAGGTCACAGGTGGCGCTCATCGAGTTTTTTGTCTTCAACAGCAGCTTCGGGGATGATAGCCTCCGGCGTGCCTTTGAGGCGATGCCCTGCTTTGGCAGCTCGCCCCCCCTCTACGCCGGCAAGCAGCGCCGCTTCGTGGATGAGTACGACCTGGGCGACGCGTTCGATATGGTGTTGACCGGCGACCTGAACGAAGACCTGGCCCGCATGACGGAGCGCGCCGACGCCGAGCTGTACGACCGCTGCGGCCGCTGCCCCCTGGTGGTGGACGTGGAGACGTTCCTGACGAACCTGGCCTACCGTGGGGGGCTGCTGGGCACCGTGCGTAATGTGCTGGTCTACCCCTACGGCCTGACGCGCGACATGCTCGACGCCCTGCCGCACCCCGACAAGCTGCGGTACATCTGGCGTGGCACGTCGGGTGGGGCTTCCTTCACCGGTCCGCTACTGACCACCCAAGGCACGGAGCTTACGCTTGCTCTGACGGCCGAAGACGGGCAGCCGCTGGATTACGACGCCGTCGAGCAGTTCTCCTGCCTGGCGTACGAAGCGGGCGCCGGGGGGCGTCCGGGCGGGGGCTTCCGCGTGCAAGCGCACCTGGCCGACGGCACCACGCGGGCGGTGGTGGGCAGTACCGACCGTTGGGACCTGAGCAATTGCCCCGACCTGGCGGCGGTCTGCACACGTACGCCCGAGCTGGTGGCGCTGGAAGACATCTTCACGAAGCTCTTTTATGTGGGCCTCCAGGTGGCCCCTAACTTCTCAATTGCGCACAAGCCGCTATACGACCCGATCTTCGGAGCACCGGGGCGCGAAATTCTACTCTGGCGTTTCGTCGATACGGCCACGGCGGGGCAACTCACGGGTCGCCTACTGATTGGTAGCCCAAACGAAAAAACGTTCAGAGACACCTGCGAAGTACTATTTGAAGTGCTGAGTGGCGACTACGCGTTCGGCGAGCGACTCACGACCGTGAGCATGGTACCCGAACGTAACGACGATCCCACCTGCGAGCAGACCTCGGCGCTGGTGATCGCCACGGGCCCGCGCGGGCCCGTGCGGCTGCGCATGACGAACACGTGCTACACGCTGGCGAACTGCTGCCGGGAAGCAGCCCCTTGTCCGGAGCTGATCATCAACGGTGACTTTGTCGACGAGCGACGCGGCTGGACCACCGACCTGCTGTTTGATCCCGACACGCTGCGGCCCGGCACCTACCGGATCGACGATCATTCGGGCAACCCTTGGTTTCCGTACTGGGGAACTTACCGAAGCGTAGGGGAAAGGGAGCAGTGGATCACGACGACCACGCTGCCGTCGTTGGATCTGGCCGAAGTGCTGCGTCCGCTGGGTTCTACCGCTGCCCCCTGGCTGAAACAACTCGCGAAGACGCCCGCCGCTAAGACACGACCGCTCCCGGGGCGGCCGAGTGGGGAAGAAACGTTTGAGCAACCGCGCGGCGCGGAGGCGGAATTTGTACCTGTGCCCGGGCCGGCGGGAAAGTACCTCGCGTTCACACCCTTCGGGGCGGGGGCGTTCGACGTCTGGTCGCAGCAGGTGACGCTCGAAGCCGGACAGACCTACCGCTGGCGGATGCGGGCGGCGGCCTCGATCTTCGGTGATTTCTACGGGTTCGCCGGCTACTACACACCACGCGTCGCGTTGAAGGTGGGGGAGCAGTCGGTAACGCTTGACGTCGACGAGGTTGATCAGAACGCTCCCTACGTCCGTATGAGCGCGGAGTTCACGGTGCCGGCCGGCGGCCCCGTCACGATCAGCGTGCGGTACGAGCCGCAAGGGTCTGAGGGCGAGACGGTCTGGTTCCTCGACGACCTTTCGCTACGGGCCACGACCTGCGACGCGGCCCCCACGTCGTGCTGCGTGCCGCCGCCCGGCCCCTTCTCGGCCGGGGTGCCCACCCGCAACGACTGCGTGGACAGCTACCGGACCGTCGTCGAAGAGAACGTGCGTAACGAGCTGGACGCGCACCGCGTGGCGCTGCGGCGCGACCTGCGGGCACGTTACCTCGCGCACTGCCTGCGGGCGCAGGAGACCCTCACGATGCGTTATCAGGACCCGTCGTACCACTACACGCTCTCTTACTACGACCAGGCGGGCAACTTGCAGCGCACCGTGCCCCCGGCGGCGGTGCGTCCCATCACCGACGAAGGTCAACTGCGGCAGGTTGTTGCCGAGCGCGCCGCCCGCCGGGTGTTGCGCCCCGAACACGTCTGGCCGCTGACCACCACCTACCGCCACCACAGCCTGCGGGTGCCGACCGACGAACGTACGCCCGACGGCGGCACTACCCGCTACTGGTACGACCCCACGGGCCGGGTGCTGGCCGAGCAAGACGCCGAGCAGCAATCTCGGGGAACCTATCAGGTCTTTCAGTATGACACCCGCGACCGGCTGATCATGAAGGCCGAGACCAAACCGTCCGACGAGCCGTACCCTGCCGAGCCGATCATCGTCGACGGGCGGACTTATTCAGCCTTGTTGGCGGGCACGCTGCGCGACGTGGAGCGCTACTACTACGACGAGCCGATGAACGCCGGGGTGGCCGCTTACTTCGGGGCCGGCGGGCAGACGTTCGTCCGCAACCGGGTGGCTTCGGTGACCTTCGCCGCCCGAAACACCGGCCCCGGCGACTACGACCACGCGACGCACTTCGCCTACGACGTGCACGGCCACGTGAACACGCTCCTGCGCGAATTTCCCGAACTGGCGAAGTTTGAGCAGCGGATCAAGCGGGTAGAATACGACTACGACCTGATCAGCGGCAACGTGAACCGCGTGTGGTACCAGCGCGGGCAGCCCGACCAGTTCATCCACCGCTACACGTACGACGCCGACAACCGCCTGCTCAACGTCGCCACGAGTCAGGACGGCTACTTCTGGGAGGACGACGCGCGCTACACCTTTTATCCGCACGGCCCCACCGCCCGCCGCGAGCTGGGCCACGAACTGATCCAGGGTGTCGACTACGCCTACACGATCCTGGGGCGCTTGAAAGGGATCAACGCCGAGAACCGTGACCCCGGGCGAGATATGGGTGGCGACGCCCGCACCGGAGGGGCGAACGCGCTCTTCCTGCCCGACGCGACGAGCTTCGTGCTGGGCTACCACGCCGGTGACTACCGAGCCGTCGGCGGCAACGACTGGCTTTCGGACGCCGGGAACCTCTGGAATAACGCCTCGGGCCTCTACAACGGCAACGTGGGGTGGATGACCACGCACCTACCCGACCTGACCCCGCAGGCGACCTACTATACTTATGACCAACTGGGGCGACTGACGAGGTCGACGACCAGCGACCAGTTCGACGCCGTGGGCAACGGGTGGGGCGGACGGCCGCAGGGCGACTACGGTACCGCCTACGCCTACGATGCCAACGGCAACCTGCTGACCCTGACCCGGGCGGGATCGTCGGACAGCGCGTCGCTGGAGATGGACGAACTAACGTATCACTATGCCCCCAACACGAACCAACTTACGCACGTGGACGACGCCGTCGACCCCGGGCGCTACGCCGGGGACCTCGACGACCAGGACCCCGACAACTACGCCTACGACCTGGTCGGGCAGCTCGTCCGGGACCGCGCCGGGCGCATCGAACGGGTCGAATGGAACAGCCAACACCGCATGACGGCGGTGGTGACGAAGGACGACACGCGCCTCGATTTCACTTACGATGCCCAGGGCCTGCGGACCACGAAGAGCGACGGTGCGTCGAAGACGTTCTACGTGCGCGACGCCGACGGGCAGATCCTGGCGACCTACCAACTCGGCGACGAAGGGCTGCGGCGTACGGACGTGCCGCTGTACGGGGCCGAGCGGCTGGGAAGCTGGCGGCCGTCGGTGACCGACGAGCCGTCGGATCCGTGGACGCACCGGCGCGGCGAGCGGTCCTACGAACTCACCAACCACCTGGGCAACGTGCTGACCACCGTGTCGGACCGCCGCACGCGCGACCAGCAGAAGCAGGTCGCCGCCGACGTGGGCACCGTCAACGACTACTACCCCTACGGCGCACCCCAGCCGGGCCGCACACTGGCGGGTCGGGGCTACCGCTGGGGCTTCAACGGCCAGGAGCGCGACGACGAGATCAAAGGCGAAGGCAACAGCTACACCGCCCCCTACTGGCAGTACTCACCGCAGGTGGTGCAGCGCTGGAACGTGGACCCGAAGGCCAACCCGGCCATGAGTCCTTATGCCGTGATGGCGGGCAATCCGATCATGTACGCCGATCCGAAGGGGGATACAGTGATCATATTAGTAGACCCTAAAGTAGTTTTTGGAAATGGGCACATGGCGATGGCCTTTCAAAACGAGAAGGGGGAGTGGTGGTATTATTCTCAGGCCTATAATGATATGAGCTACACAAGTAGGTTGGGTGGGACTGAACTTTTATTTAAGCTGCTAACGGGGGGCATTGCCGGTGGTGATCTTGATGCGGCCGTTCAACTACAAAAAGTAGCAGGGGTGACGAGTGCATCGGACGTAGCTAAGAAGATGGCGGCAGGGTATGATTTATATAAATACAAGGCCCAAGCTGTGATCAATACAACCTCTGAGCAAGACAAGCAGATTGCTAAAAATGCTGATACGTCTGCAAAGAAGCACAATTCCGGTGAGTGGAAGTACCATCTGTACAGTAAAAATTGTGTAGATGCGATCCAATGGATCATCTCTACAAAGACAGGTATAGAGCTACCTTTTGAGGGGCGTGGACCGGCGGACCAATCGCCAAACCACTATTACACAAACAAGTTGGTGGAGTTTGAATATGAGCATAATAATCCCAAGGCTTCCGATCTGACGGAACGCGAGAGGTGGATGCTTAAGACAAAGGCAGCCACAGAGCTAAATGCATCTCAAGAGTAGTCGTAAGACCACTACGAGACATGTGTCAGTAGTGAAGCTCGATTACACATTGATGTTTTAAGTCGCTTTCGTCCGATGGCATTATGTTTAAATCCCGCCTGATCTCAGAAACTAAGAATGGTCTTTGGCGAGAAGACAAGCGATAGCTAACCCGTTATATGCCTGCTTTTATCTGTCGTGTCTGGCTTTTCTGCTTTAGCTGCTTGTTGCCGGCTGCCGTTGCCCGCGCCCAAGCGCTGACGCAACTGACGCTTCAGGCACCGGCCGCCGACCAACTGCTGCTGGAGGACCTCTGGGCGGTGACGATCAACACGGCGGCGGCGGGCGGGGCGGTGTATCTACGGACGACCGTGGCGCGGGAGGGGCAGACGGTGCTGACGCGCTGCAGTGCCCCCTTCCCCCTGATATCGGGCATTAGCCGCCCCGACGCCCGGCGGCTGCAGGTAGTGCAGAGCGACTTTCGGGACGCGGGCGTGCAGAACGCTTGTAACCTGCGGGGGGCTTTCCCCGGCGGCACCTGGGAGGTGTGTACCCAGCTTGTCCGCGCCGAAGATCAGTACCTACTCGACGAGGCGTGCGCCACCCACCGTGTTGCCGATGCGCCCCCGCCTGCCGATAGCACGGGGCGGGGCTTCGTGCGGTTCGCGGGGCAGGGCTACGTTGAGGCTGGTCATCAGCACTTGGCTTACGCCGACCACGAATTGCCACGCCGCTACGTGCGCACCGAGTGGCACCCGACGCTGCAACTCGGGCCGGTGCCGCTGCGCGCCGACGTCTTCTACTCAACCGAGCAGCGCGACGACCGACAGGCCCTAAACGCCGCGACGTTCGGCTTCGACGCCGTGCAGTTTCGCGAGCAGTTGAAGCAGGAGCTCCTGACCCGGTGGCGCGCCCGGGCCACCGAAGAGCACGCCGCCCTCTACCGCGACCAAGCCAAGCTGCGCGAACTGGAACGCCTGGAAAAGGTGCTGCAAGACCCCGCCACGGTCGCCGAGGGCGATTACCTCGACTCTTTGGGGCGGCTGCCGGACTCGACCGCGCGGTGGGCCGAGGCG
>JBARYS010000043.1:0-1938 GCA_049648155.1 Catalinimonas sp.
GAGTAGGTAGGTCAGAAGCGTGGCCCCCAACACCACGAAGGCCGCACAACCCCAGACGTAGGGCGGCACGGCGGGCCAGTTGACGCGCCCCAGGTCAGCCGCGCCGAAGGGCATCACGAGGGGCACGGCCATCACAAAGTTCCACTTCATGATCGTGAAGGGGTGGTAGCGCCGCGTTAGGGGGCGGATCATCACCAGGTAGACGCCGTAGCTCAGTGCGCTGCCTACCACCAGCAGGTCGCCGGCGAAGGAGCCGGCTGCGTCGGTAATAGCCCCTTGCAAAATCAGTAGTATCGCCCCGCCGCCGCTCAAGGCCGCGCCGACCAGTCGCCGCGTGGTGATGCGCTCGCCCAGCGTCAGCGCCGCCGTCAGCAGCACGACCACCGGTGCGAGCGTGAAGAGTAGCGCCGTGTTGATAGGCGAGGTGCGGCTCAGCCCGCCGAAGATCAGCAATTGGTTGCCCGCGATGCCCAGCGCCGCCCCCATGGTAAGCAGCAAAAAATCTCGGACGCTACCCACCCGCTCGCGCACCGTGAGCGCGTGCAGCAGAAAGAACACAAGGGCCGTGGGCACCACCCGCAGCACGATAAAGCCCGAAGAGCCTACCCAGGCAGGCATCACCTCCTTGGCGATGCTGAAGTTCGCGCTGAAGATCAGGGCCGTCGACAGCAGCGCCGCGTGCGCTCCCAGGGTCTCTCTCACGTGACAAACATAGTGCAGTAACAAACAGAAAAAGCGCGTGACGCGGAACGTCTTTTGTGTCTCTGCCCCAATGCCCCACTACTGTTTCTTGTCGAAGTGTACCGGCTGGTCTTTCTTGCAGCAGGCGTCGAGGCGCTCGTACGCCCTGGGTTGGGCGGGCAGGCTGTCGGCATCGTAGCCCACGCCCGTCACGGCCCGGCGAATGCGGTCCGGGTCGGTCTTCTTCGGCAGGTAAGTCACGGTCAGCATCTGCGTCTCCACGTCCAGGTCGGCCGTCTTCACGCCCTTCTCGAAGGCGAGACTACGCTCAATGTTGTACTTACACATCCCGCACACCGCCGAGGTTTTGATGTGCATCTCTTCGGTCTGCGCGGACGCAACCGCCGGGACCAGCAAAAAGAGGGAAAGAATGATCTTGTACATAGTTGTCAGGATTAAAGAGGTGTGATCGGTTTATTTTAAAGGCAGGCGGACACCGGCGTAGAGCATCCGCCCCACAATTGGTCCCCAAACCCGCGACGCGTCGAAGGTGGGTCCAAACGGCGCGTCTGCTCCCAATACAGGCGTGGGCTGGCGGAAGTTCAGCAGGTTCTCAGCCCCGACGTAGAGCGCCCACCGTCGGTATTGTTTTGTTACCTGTGCGTTCACCGTGGCGTATGCCGGCGACCACCCCGCGTGGCCCTCGCCCCCACCAGGCGGCTCGGGCAGCCGCTGCCGTCCGTACCACTGCATGGTGGCGTCGAGCTTCCACTTGTCGTAGCGCGTGGCCCAGGCGGCGTTGGCGAACAAGCGGTGCCGCGACACGAACGGTTGCCGTTGCCGCCGCCCGCCCAGCGTGGCGCGCACATCATAGAATTTGTACGCCGCTTTCAGATCGAGAGCGGGCAAGACCTCCCACCGTGCCTCTACCTGGGCGCTGTGGGCGTCGCTGTCGTCAATTAAGTTGACAAAGCGCACCTCGTCGGGGGCGGCGTCGAAGTCGGCCATCACGCGCCGATCGAACGGCGTGTAGTAGTAGTCGAGCGTGACGCCGCCCGGGCGGTCAGCCAGCCGGAAACTCTGGTCGAGGCTCCCCCCCACGTTCCAGGCGCGTTCGGGCCGCAGGGCTTCGGGTACCACCACCCGCCGCGCCGATGCCAACACCGCCGGATGTTGCGCCACAGGATTGGCCACGCGGAAGCCCCGCCCCGCCGAGGCGCGGAACGTCGCGTCGGTCCAGGCTTCCCAGCGCAGGTG
>JBARYS010000044.1:0-9187 GCA_049648155.1 Catalinimonas sp.
GCACGCCGACACTGAAGCGGCCGAAGTATTCGAGCGTGCTGACCACCAAGTAAGCCGAGACCACGATGCCCAAGGCGATGAGCAGCCCTTTGAGCAGTTCATTTTGGAAATGCCGCTTCTTATAAGCCCTGAGTTGGGCGAAGAGTTGAGTGTCGCGCATGGATGAGAAAACAGATCAGGTCGAGAGAAACGAAGAGTAAAAATCTACACCGCCGTGTACGATTGAAAGTACTCGCAGGCGTGCTGCTTGAGCAACGACTCTTGTTCGGCTAACGTCAGCGCGGGCAGCGTGTTGTTGGCTTCCCAATGCGGCCAGCCGTCGGCATCGTGCCCTTCGAGCATATAGTAACCGGAGGCACTCAACAATTTGCAGACGGCCACGTGCATAAGGTCTTGCTTCTGCTCTTTGGAGAAGCGCTGCGGCCCCTGCCCAAGCTCTTGCACACCGATTAAGAAGAGAACCCCGTTCAAGTCGGGACGTTTGCCGAAGCGCTCGTGAAGAAAAGTGAGTAGATTCTCCCACCGTTCGGATGTGGATAGATGATCGGTCATGGCTCCGTATGATACTGTACCAAACCACTTAGAAGCGCGTATGATTCCGATGCGAGCCATTCGTAGCACCCTAGCAGCTTATGGGCGTGGCCTCGTCGGTCTGCTCTATCCGGAGCAGTGCGCTGGGTGCGACGCAGCGCTCTTGTCCGGCGAGCGGATTATCTGTACGGAGTGCCGGTCGAGACTGCCGCAGACCCGTTCGCACGTTACACCCGTCGAGGCCATCGAGCGACGCTTCTGGGGGCGCGTGCCGCTTCGTTCGGTCGACGCCTTTTTCTACTTCCGGAAGGAGGGCCGCGTGCAGCATCTCATGCACCAGTACAAGTACAAAGGGCGCAGGGAGATCGGCACCGAACTCGGTAGGTGGTACGGCGACGTGCTGCGGGAAGGTAAGGCGGCAACCGGCGACGTGATGGTGCCCGTGCCCCTCCACCCCACCCGCGAACGGACGCGCGGCTACAACCAGAGCGAAGTGTTCGGCCGGGCGGTGAGCGAAGCCCTGTCCGTACCCTTGCTTACCGACGTGCTGCTGCGCACCCAAAACCGCAGCAGCCAGACACGGCGCGGACGGCTGGAGCGGTGGCAGAACGCCGAAGCCACCTACGAGGTGCGGAACGCAGCCGCCATCGAAGGCAGGCACGTAGTGCTGATCGACGACATCATCACGACCGGCGCGACGCTCGAAGCCTGCGCTCAAGTGCTGCTGGAACGGGGCAAACCCGCGTCGATCAGCGTGTTGTGCATCGCCGCCACGGAGTAGCGCCCGCATACCTTCTGCAAGGGCACAAAAAAGGGGCGACCGAATCTGTGTGGATCCAGCCGCCCCTTTCTAGATCGAAAGGTGACTAGTAGTTTGAACCCGCGCGAATCATCGCGCAACGGAACCCAACGGTAGCCGTCGACGAGTCCTGCGCCATGTAGCGACGTGTGCCGGGCGAGAGCCAGTAGGCGACATCCTTCCAAGATCCCCCTTTGTACACCCGCACCTGATCGTCGATCAGCGAATAGTCCTTGGAGTTACCCGACATGGCGTCCGACGAATTGTACTCGGTCTCAGAGTCCATGTAGCCGTCGCGGCGGATCGGATTGAAGTCGGACATATCCTGGAAAGACATCGGACGATACACGTCGTAGACCCACTCGTTAACGTTGCCGGCCATATTGAACAGGTCAAAGTCGTTCGGAGGGTAAGCGTAGATCTGGTCCGTAATCATGGCCCCGTCGTTCAGCTTACCGGCGATGCCGGCGTAGTCACCACGGCCCCGCTTGAAGTTAGCCAGGAAGCTACCCATCTGCTGCCCGTAAGGGTTCCGCAAGGCGTGGCCGTCCCAAGGATAGATGCGCTTGTGCGTCTGGTTCTCGTTGGCATACTGCACACCGATCAGCGCTTGCGCGGCGTACTCCCACTCGGCCTCGGAGGGCAGGCGGTAGTCGGGCAGCACCACGCCCGATTCGAGCGGAATGCGGCCGCCGTCTTCGGGCACTTCGACGCCGGCGTCTTCGGCCAACTTCTGGTTCACAACGCTGGTACGCCACTTACAGTAGTCGACCGATTGCTCCCAGCTAACGCCCACCACGGGGTAGAAACGGAAGCCGGGGAAGCGCAGGTAATGGTCTACGTACGGGTCGTTGTAGGCGAGGTCTTGCACCCAAACCGTCGTGTCGGGCAGGGCGGCCGTGTAAACGTCTTCGGCCGAGTCGCGCTGCAGGTAAAAGAGGTACTCCAGCCAGTGAATGTTGGCCACCTCGGTCTGGTCCATGTAGAAGGTCGGGATCGTCACCGTGCGCTCGATGTTGTCGCGCGAGTAGAGGATATCCTCTTCGGAGGAGCCCAGCACCGTGCGGCCACCCTCAATCAGCACCAAGTTGGGGCCGTTCGGCTGCACGTCGAACTCCTCGACCTGGAAGCCGTCCTCTTCGTTGTAGGCCATGCCGGTGGCTGTGCTGCTGCCGCCGGGGTCGGAGGCGGTGGGGATCGGCCGGCCGCAAGAGCCCAGCGCGAGGGCACCGGCAGCCAACACGCACCAACTGTACCGGTAGAATGTGGATGTTTTAGTCATCTTCCTATTTGTTGTAATACTAACCCGTTTCGGTGTCTCTGTTAATGGCGACTGCTCGCTGTAGTTAACGCCGACCTGATTAAAAAATTACCTCTAATCCGGTGGCTTTCAGAGGGTAAATTTAAACCCTTAAGCCTTAGGTACGCACCGCACGTAAGGTAGCGTCGTATTTACGGAAGCAAACGGGAAACGGTCATGTGAGTTTAAACGGCCGTTTCGACCGGGGCGGTGAGCGAAGTGAGCGTCGTCACGGCCGCTTCGATGTTCGGCACCCGTTGCACGGTCAGGATCAGGCGTTTGGTCGTCTCGTGCATTCGGCACCGGTTCGGGTAGCGCTGTACGTAGTGCAAGATACGGCCGAAAACGTCGGAGTTGAAGTACGCCTGGTGCTCGGAGGGCACGAAATAGCCCTTCAGCTTGCCGTCTTTCAACACCAGCTTCTCGAAACCGGCCCGCTCACCGAGCCACCGCAGCCGGACGGTCTTGATCAGGTCCTCGACGGCGGGCGGCAGCGGCCCGAAACGGTCTTGTAACCCTTCGACAAACCCTTGTAGGTCGGGCTCATTCTTGATGCTGTCGAGTTTGGCGTACAAATTCAGCCGTTCCGAGATGTTAGAAACGTACTCCTCCGGGATCAAAATCTCCTGGTCGGTCTCGATCGAGCAGTCCGGCACGATCACATCTTCCCGCTGCGCGGCCAACTCTTCGGCAAACAAGTCCTGAAACTCTGTCTCCTTCAGCTCCTGGACGGCCTCGTCGAGCACCTTGTGGTAGGTGTCAAAGCCCAAGTCGTTGATGAAGCCGCTCTGCTCGCCACCCAGCAGGTTGCCCGCCCCACGGATGTCGAGGTCGCGCATGGCCACCTTGAAGCCGTCGCCCAGCTCCGAAAACTCTTCGAGCGTCTGCAACCGCTTGCGGGCGTCGGAGGTCAGCAGCGACACCGGCGGCGTGAGCAGATAACAGAACGCCTTGCGGTTCGAGCGTCCCACCCGGCCACGCATCTGGTGCAGGTCAGAGAGGCCGAACGTGTGCGCGTGGTTAATAATGATGGTGTTGGCGTTGGGAATGTCCAGACCCGACTCGATAATGTTAGTCGACACCAGCACGTCGTAATCGCCCTCCACGAAGCGCAGCATCACCCTTTCGAGCTTTGGGCCCTCCATCTGCCCGTGCGCCACGCCCACACGGGCGTCGGGAACGAGGCGTACGATCACGTTGGCGATCTCGACGATGTCTTTAATGCGGTTGTGGACGAAAAACACCTGCCCGCCCCTCCGCAGCTCGTAGCTCACCGCGTCGCGAATGGACTCTTCGTCGAACACCTGTAGCTCGGTCGTGACAGGCTGGCGGTTGGGCGGCGGCGTAGCGATGATCGACAGGTCGCGCGCGCCCAGCAGGGAGAATTGCAGTGTCCGGGGAATCGGTGTGGCCGTCAGCGTGAGCACGTCCACGTTCACGCGCAGCTTCTTCAGCTTGTCCTTCGTACGTACGCCGAATTTCTGCTCCTCATCCACGATCAGCAGGCCCAAGTTCTTGAAGTTGATGTCCTTGCCCGCCAGCCGGTGTGTGCCGATCAGGATGTCGACGGTACCTTCGGTCACGCCTTTGATGGTTTCCTTCGCGGCGGCGGCGGTCTTGAATCGGCTCAAATGGTCGATCTTCACCGGCAGGTTCGCCATCCGCTCACTGAAGGTCTTGTGGTGTTGCAGCGCCAGGATGGTGGTCGGCACCAGCACAGCGACCTGTTTGCCGTTCGCCACCGCTTTAAAGGCCGCACGGATCGCCACCTCGGTCTTGCCGAAGCCCACGTCGCCGCACACGAGGCGGTCCATCGGGTAAGCCTTCTCCATGTCGTCTTTCACGTCCGAGGTCGCCTTGGCCTGGTCGGGGGTGTCTTCGTAGATGAACGACGACTCCAGCTCGGCTTGTAGGTAGCTGTCGGGCGCGTAGGCCACGCCGGGGGCGGTTTTGCGCTTGGCGTAGAGGTTGATCAGCTCCCGCGCCATCTCCTTGATTTTCTTCTTCGTACGCGACTTTTTCGCGTCCCACTCGCCCGAGCCGAGCTTATTGATGACCGGCGGCCCACCCTCCTTGCCGCTGTAGCGGGCGATCTTGTGCAGCGCGTGCAAACTGACCAGCAGCGAGTCGTTGTCCTTGTAAATGATGCGCACCGCCTCCTGCATCCGGCCGTTGACCTCAACTTTTTCAAGGCCCGTGAAGCGCCCCACACCGTAGTCGATGTGTGTCACGTAGTCGCCGGCCTGAAGCGTCTTCAGCTCCTTCATCGTCAGCGCCTTCGACTTCGAATACTTCTCCTTCGTACGGTACTTGTGGAAGCGGTCGAAGATCTGGTGGTCGGTGTAACAGACCAGCTTCTGCTCGTCGTCGATGAAGCCGCCGTGCAGCGACGCGTAGAGCGCATCGACCCGTAGGTTCGGGTTCAACTCGGTGAAGATGGTCTGCAACCGGTCGATCTGGCGGGGCAATTCGGCGCAAATCACGCTCCGGTAGTCGTCGTTCTGTAGCTCGGCCAGGTTCTCGGTCAGCAGGTCGAAGTTCTTATTGAACGACGGCTGCGGCTTGGCTCCGAAGCGAATCTCGTAGCCCTTCTCGTAGAAGCGATTGCCGAACTCCACGCGGAGGTGCGCGGCCACGGTGGCGTCGAAGCGGTCGGCGTCGTCGAACAGCGCCTCGGGAGGCAGCGCCACGCCCGCCTCGCCGTTACGCTTGAGGATGCCTTCGAATGCCTCGCGGACGCTCTCAAACGACTGTTGGACCACGTCGCGGGTCAGGCCCAGGTCCTTGATCCACACGCAACTTTCTTTCGGAATGAAGTCGAAGAACGACTCGCGCCGCTCGCGAATCAGGCGCGTCTGCACGTTCGGGATGATCGACACGGCCTCCTTCGGGTCTACCGAAAGCTGCGTGTTTGGGTCGAACGTACGGATGCTCTCGATCTCGTCGCCGAACAGTTCGAGGCGGAACGGCAGCTCACCGGCGAAGGAGAACACGTCGACGATGCCCCCACGGATGGCGTACTGCCCCGGCTCGTAGACAAATTCCGCTCGCTCGAAGCCGTACTCGTTCAGCAGTTCACCCAGGAAGTTGACGTCGAGCGCCTCCCCCACCCGCGCGCTCATCGTGTTTTCGAGTAGCGCCTGCCGGTTGACCACCTTCTCGCTCAGCGCCTCCGGGTAGGTCACGACCCACGCGCCGCCGCCCGGCTGGTTGAGCTGGTTCAGCACCTCGGCCCGTTGCAGCACGTTGGCGTTGTCGACCTCCTCGTACTGGTAGGTCTTCTTATAAGAGGTAGGAAAAATCAGCGGGGCGCTCTCGGGCCGCAAACTCTGGAGGTCGTTCTGAAAGTAAGCGGCCTCCTCGCGGTCTTGCAGGATGAACACGTGCGTGCGGCCCAGCTTCGGCGCGGCAGCGGCCGCCACCACGGCATCCATGCTGCCCACCAGCCCCCGCAGTTGGAAGCACCGCTCCCGCTGCCGGGCGCGCTCGATCAGCGTCTGCACCAGCGGGTCTTGTTCGTAAAGGCTTAGAAATTCTTTGATCTTCACGTAATCACTTTTAACGTAAACATGAGCGCGCGGCCTATTTTTTTTCGGAAGCAACTACGCGCAAAAAGTAAAACGCCGAACGGCCCGGGGAGTTAAGCCAACGGCGGTAAGAAGTAGTTTGTGAATGGATAAACCGAAGAAGACCTCAGGCGCACCCAGCGTCAAACGTTCGACGCTAAACATTTCTAACTAATCCGGCTCCAGTTCGCGCTCTCCTTGCGCAGCGAGTCGATGTGGCGGCGAATGGCCGCGTGCGGCGGTTGCTCCAGGCGTGGGTCGCTCTCGATGATCGTGCGGGCGTCGGCGCGGGCCTGTTGCAGCAGTTCGCCGTCCTTCGCCAAGTCGGCGATGAGCAGGTCGAGCACGCCGCTCTGCTGGGTGCCGGTCAAGTCGCCGGGGCCACGCAGCTTCAGGTCTAAATCGGCGATCTCGAAGCCGTCGTTCGTGCGGCACATCGCTTCCAGGCGGGCGCGGGCTTCTTTGGTTAGTTTGTAGTCGGTCATCAGGATGCAGTACGACTGTTCGGCCCCCCGCCCCACGCGGCCCCGCAGTTGGTGCAGTTGCGCTAGGCCGAATTTCTCGGCGTCTTCGATCACCATCACCGAGGCGTTCGGTACGTTCACGCCCACCTCGATCACCGTGGTGGCGACCATGATCTTGGTCTCGCCCTTCACGAAGCGCTGCATCTCAAAGTCCTTGTCCTGCGGGTGCATCCGGCCGTGGAGGATGCTGATCGGCACGCCCGGAAAGGCCCGGCTGATGCTCTCGTAGCCCTCGGTGACGTCCTTGTACTTGAGCTTGTCCGACTCTTCAACCAGGGGGTAGACGATGTACACCTGCCGCCCCAACTCGATCTGCTCCTTCAGAAAGCCGAACACGCGCAGCCGGTGCTTCTCGTAGCGGTGTGCCGTGGCGACGGGCTTGCGGCCGGGCGGCAGCTCGTCGATCACCGACACGTCCAAGTCGCCGTAGACGGTCATCGCCAGCGTGCGGGGAATCGGCGTGGCGGTCATTACCAGTACGTGCGGGGGCCTTGCGGTCTTGCCCCAGAGGCGGGCCCGCTGCGCCACGCCGAAGCGGTGCTGCTCGTCGATCACCACGAAACCAAGCATCGGCAGCTCGATCCAGTCCTCGAGCAGGGCGTGCGTGCCGACCAGAATCTTGACCATCCCCAACTGCACGCGCTCGTCGAGGCGGGTGCGCTGCTTCTTGGTGGTCGAGCCGGTCAGCTTACCGATGCCCACGCCCAGCGCCTCGGCCAGCGGCAACAAGCCCCGATAGTGCTGGTCGGCCAGAATCTCGGTCGGAGCCATAAGGCAGGTCTGGTAACCGCTGCCGATAGCCAGCAGCATGGCGATGAACGCCACGATGGTCTTGCCGCTGCCCACGTCGCCCTGCAAGAGGCGGTTCATCTGTTTGCCGGAGCGAAAGTCCTTGAATATCTCCCGGATCACGCGCTTCTGCGCGCCGGTCAGGTCGAACGGCAGGTGCTCTTCGTAAAACTTGGTGAGCAGCTCGGTGTTGCCGCAGACGTGCCCGGCGAAGGCCGCCCGCTGGGTGGTTTGTTGTTGCAGGAGCTTGAGCTGCACGTAGAACAGCTCCTCGTACTTCAGCCGGTAGCGGGCGCGCTGTAGTTGGTCGGCGTCGGCCGGAAAGTGGATGTCGCGGATGGCATCGGCCTTTGAGATGAAGCGGTAGCGCTCCACCAGCGCGTCGGGCAGTGTCTCGGGCACGTGGCTCCACGCCTGGCCGACGATGGGCCGCATCAGCCGGCTGAGCGTGCGGCTGTCGAGGTAACGCCGCTTCATTACCTCGGTGGTGTGGTAGACAGGCTGCAGGTGGCCGGTCGACTTCTCGGCGTCTTCGAGCGGCTCCAGCTCCGGGTGGGCGATGCTGAACTTCGACCCGAACGCGGCGGGGCGGCCGAACGCCACGTACTCGGTGCCCGTGCGCAGCCGCTTGTCCATCCAGTTGATCGCCTTGAACCAGACCAGTTCGAGGTCGCGCTCCTCTTCGTCGCGCAGCACGGCCACGAGGCGTTTTTTGTGCCCCTCGCCGGCAATGCCCTTGCCCACCAGCCGCCCGCGCACCTGCACCATCGGCATGTCTTCGTTCAGCTCGGCAACGGTGTAGAAGCGGCTGCGGTCCTCGTGGCGGAAGGGGTAGTGTTGCAGCAGGTCGCCGCAGGTGAACAGCCCCAGCTCCTTACTCAACATCTGGGCACGCTGCGGCCCGAACCCCTTCAGGTACCCGATTTTGACGCGCAGATAATTGTCTACTCCTTCCAAGCCAGCGTGTTGAGCAGGTGAACGATGTCGTTCTTGATGTACTCGATCACGGGCGCGAGCGAGTCGTTGGCCGAAGCCGTGCGGAAGTAAAGCGCGCCGCGCAGGAAGTGGTCGGTGCTGTCGGTGGTGTAAAACTGAAACTGGCTCGGCACCTCGCCTTCGAGTTCAAACACGTAGGCCGGGTCGCCGGTGCGCGTCTTCAGCACCATCTCTTCGATGGCGTACGCCTTGATCTGATGCTTCGAGGTCAGCTTGCGGGCATCTTCGGTGAGCGAGACGAGCCGGTTGGGATCGCCGTGCAGATCCTTATAGGTCAACGACAGGCGTGCGCCAAACTGCGGATAAGTGATGTTGAGCCAATCCCGCTCGGAAAGGCCGCTCGTGTCGTCGCTCGCCTCGGCGTGCCGGGAGTACTCGAACGCGTAAGGGCGCTCCAGCTCCAGCGGCTGGTAGGCAGGCTCCGGCAGGTCGATGCGATTGAAGCCCTTCGGCTTCGGGGCGTAGTCGGATTGACAAGCGGCGAGAAGGCCGGTAAGAAGCAGCAGGGAGACAGCAAGGGGAGTTCTCGTAGGAAGGCGGTACATCGGTATCGGAATCGAGTATCTCAGTCGATACCGATTCCGATACCGACTGAAAACAGAAAATAAGGCGTATGCAAAGTAACTAAGTGGTTTCCGGAGCGACGTGGGTAGGCACGATCTGTACCTTGATACGTTTGATG
>JBARYS010000045.1:0-2614 GCA_049648155.1 Catalinimonas sp.
GAAGTAGACAACACAAACGCCCACCAGACTGAAAAACTGAGTGATGCCGTTGGTAAAAGAGAACGTACCGGGCGGGCGCAGATAGCCCATGGCCCCGCTGAATCCTCCTCCTTCCATATCGCCTCCGATGCCCCGGTTCACCCAAGCTGATTGTGGACTATTAAACTGTAACGCGATCAGCACGGCCATTGGTAAGGCGATCCAGAGGACGGCTCGCAATATGCTTAACAGTTCATCCCGCTTCAGTACGGCACCAATCAGGAACATGAGTGGAAAATGAAACAGGGTAATCCTAGCACCAAAAAGGGCCACCGACAGGTTGCCGTGCCCGATGAGCATCGTCAGCATCAGGCTGATCAGCGTGATCGCGATCGCGCCCAGGACGTAGCCGTTCATCGGAAAGACGCCGCGCCGCCAGGCTTCCCAAAGCATCCAGAGCGCCACCGGATCGCGCACGATGAGCAGCGGCGTGGCCAGCCCCGGCAGCACCCACTTCCGGAGGGCTCCTTCAAGAATCAGCAGTAGAAAGTACGCCCACACGCCCCTGATGAGCCAACGGTTGGCGTTGTCGCCTCCCCCTCGCCGGGGTAACCTGACGGGCGCTTGCCAGGGGTCGGCAATGGCTTCTTCGTTGCGGTATGGTACGGTCGGTCTCAAGTGGCACTGATCGAAGAGCGGTGTTGGAGTAAGACGGCGGCCAGCTCCGCCCCGTAGACGCCCCACGGCCGGCGGCGCGCCGACTCCCGGGCGGCGAGCCCGTTGGCACGGATCGGCTCGGGCGAGGTGAGTAACCGCTCGATGGCTTCGGTCAGGGCCGACCGACTCCCCGCCTCGATGAGCCAGCCGTTGCGGCCGTGTTCGATCAAGTCCGGGCCGGCCGTGCGGTCGGTAGTGATCACGGGCGTACCCTGCGACATGGCTTCGGTGATGACCAGGCCGAACCCTTCGAACAGCGAGGGAAAAAGCAGTACGTCGTGCGCACGCATCAGCTTGAGCACCTCCTCGTGCGGCAGCGAAGGGTGCCAGGTGTGCCGGTGCAGCGCCTCGTTGAGCGGCCCGCAGTCCTCCACGGCCTTCCGCCCGACGACGGTTAGGGAGACGTGGGCACCGAGGCGTTCGACGGCGGCAAACATGTCGGCGACACCCTTGCGCTGCGAAAGCCCCCCAACGAAGAGCAGCTTCAGCGGCCCCCGCCCCTGCCAGTACGTGCGGTCGGGGCCGGGCGTCGGAAAGCCGTAGGGAACCACGTCGACGGGCGGGAGCGCACCGGGGTAGTCTTCCAGCGTGCGTGCCGTGAAGCTGCTCGCCACCAAGATGCGGTCGGCGGCCGCAATTTCGTCGTCTTTACGCTGTAGCTTCTCCGCCGAGTCCTTGAATCCTTTCAGCGTCGTGGCCCACTCGGGCAGTCGCTCACGCTCCTCAGACAGTAACCGCCGGGCCGCGCGCCAGTACCCGATGGGCAGATCGTAGAAGGCGGTGAGGCCCCGCTCCCGGGCACCACGCAGCGTACTCAGCGCCCCGTCTTCGTAGGCGTACACGCCGGTTAGCCGCCCCCCCGCCGCCGAGGTAAGTTGTGAGGCCACCCACCGGTCGTGGGCACGATAGATCGCGTCGACCGAGAGCAGGCCCGTCTCGTGCCGGGTCAGCGAGGTCAACCCCAGCCGACCGGCGAGCAGACGCCCCGCTTCCAGCCAGGGGAAGGCTCTGGTGACGGGCCGCAGACCAGCGTCCAAGCGCCGGCGGCGCACCTCGCGCAACGGCGACCACCCCGCCAGGCGGTCCAGCCCCTGCCCGGGAAAGACGGCAATCCCCGTACGGTAGGCGGCCAGCGCCCCCTGCGCACGTAGCCCGTCGGCCGCCATGCGGACGTTCTGATTACCGGTGGGATGAGAGAGGAGGATATTCATGTGAAGGGGGCGTAGCGGTCAGTTCAGTTGCAGCACCTGCGACCACTCCCGCACCAGTACGTCGGGCGCAAAGCGGCTTCGGTAAAGGGCCTGCTGCCGGTCACGGGTCACCCGGCCGGCCCGGAGATCGTCGGCCAGAGCGAGCACCGCCGTCTTGGCGGCCTCCACATCCACGTCGGCCGCGAGCACCCGCGTGCTGAGCGGCTCGCAGGCGATGTCGGGAATCCCCCCCCGGTCGGTGGCGATCCAGGGCAAGCCCCCGCTCATGCACTCCAGCAGGCTGATAGGCAGCCCCTCGGGGTGCACCGAGAGGAGTAGGAACGCGTCCAGTTCGGCGACGATCTTAGACAGCGCTTCTTTGCCCCGGAAGGCACCGTGGAAGTGTACGTTGGGGTAGCGCTCGAAGAAAGAGGCCAGGTAGGCCGGCCCTTCTCCCCAGATGTGAAACGCGATCGCGCCGCAAGCGGGGTCCTCGCTGAGGCGACACAAGAGGTCGATGCCCTTCTCTGGAATCAGACGCCCGAAGTAGCCGAAGCGCAGCTTCGCACCAGGGGCGGGCTTTGCACCGGTGGGCGCGGCAACCGCGCGCGAGAAGCAGGGGATCGTGTCGATCGTACGGTGGAGCACCGCCGCCATGTCGGCCGCGTTGCGCTTGGAGCAGGCGATGACCGTATCGGCTCCAGCCAGGGCCTTCCGGTACGACGCCC
>JBARYS010000046.1:0-1505 GCA_049648155.1 Catalinimonas sp.
CGTACGTCCTGAACTAGTAAAAGCGCCCGCCGGGAGTCCCAACGGGCGCTTTTGCTATGCCCGCTCAAAGAAAAACGTCGTCTTCGTCTCAGCGTCGTCGTACGAGTGGAGGTCCCGGTCGCGGTGGTGGGTCAGGTAGCCGGCGATGCCGAAGTCGCCGCCGCAGCAGGCCGTATGGAACGTGTAGACCGCCAGGAAGAATACCGGATAGGCCCCGCCGCTGAGCAGGAACGCCGCCCCCAGCAGCGCCGTAACGGCAAGGAAGGGAGCCAGTGCCACCCACTGGTAGGCGCGCGGACCGATCACGTGGCGGTGGGCGACGGCGTAGAAGACAAACTGCCGCCAGTAGGTCCCGTAGCGCACGTCGCGCGCGCCGAAGTAACGGAAGGCCAGCCCGTGAATCCACTCGTGCAGCGGAATCAGCAAAAAGGTGCAGAGCACGCCCACGCTGAGCGGTCCGAAGACCGGAGCCAACGCGCCCGTACCCTTGATCTTCGCCCCGACGGCGTAGCCGAGCCACCCCATCAGCCCCACCAGCGGCACGAGTGCCAGCAGCCAGTAGGCGTACGTGGCGACGGTGCGGTGCTTCAGGGCTGCCTTCACAAACGGGGCGATCTCGTCGAAGGGCAGCGTGGCGAACGGGCGGAAGCGGCGCTCGTCGTGCAGGTCTTCAACGGTAAGCGGGTCGGACGGAGGGGTGGGCGTAGCGATGAAGGGATTCATATAGTGCGGGGGTAAGTTGCTCAGTTAGTTGCGGTTCAACGGGAATGACTACAAGCATTCGGCCATTCAAATGGCTCATGGAGCAGCCCTTTCAAATCTCAGACGCAAAATCCACGTCTGCATGACCCGCAGGGCGGCCCCGCCATCCACCTTGTGAAGATGCATTGACATGAGAGTCTCTGTCTGCTTAAAAAGTGGCCAAGAGGTGCCACTCGTCGAATACGGTGACCGTCGGATCGGCAACCGTGCGCGCGGCTTGCTGACGAAACTGTTTCATGATCCGCGTAACCAAAGCGAGACCTCAGCTTAACCTGATGCCGTCCTCGTCAGCACCGCCCCCGTGCCCGGCCGGTCGGGGTAGTGCACCCGCC
Organism: Catalinimonas sp.; assembly: GCA_049648155.1. Taxonomy (GTDB): domain Bacteria; phylum Bacteroidota; class Bacteroidia; order Cytophagales; family Flexibacteraceae; genus JBARYS01. Next base: position 1,095 of record JBARYS010000046.1, read on the forward strand.
CGTCGCGCAGCTTGATGCCGGAGGCCACGTCTTCCGCCAGCAACAGCGGACCGTCCAGGTCGGCATAATCAGCTAAGGACAGCAGTTGCGCCGCCGCCGACACGCCCACCGTCGACTCGGTCATGCAGCCCAGCATTACGCGTAGGCCCAGCGCACGGGCGCGGTCGATCATCCGCCGTGCCGGTCCCAGCCCGCCGCACTTTGCCAGCTTCACGTTGACGCCGTGGAAGAGGCCCGCGCACGCCTCGACGTCCGCTTCTCCCTGACAACTCTCGTCGGCGATCAGCGGCAGCGTACTCGCGGCGAAGAGCGTGCGCATCCCCGCCGCATCGCCGGGCGGCAGGGGCTGCTCGATCAGGTCGACGCCCAGGGCCGCGCACACCGGCAGCGCCGCCAGGGCCTGCGCGACGC
>JBARYS010000047.1:0-3156 GCA_049648155.1 Catalinimonas sp.
GCACCCGTTCGCCACTCTCATCTGCCCGAAAGCAAATTGCCGTTCGACTTGCATGTATTAGGCCTGCCGCTAGCGTTCATCCTGAGCCAGGATCAAACTCTCCACTGTATACTTGTTGATCGACCAAGCCCTAAGGTTTGATCAATCGTCCGTTTTGGCCTACTCCGCCTCACGGCGTCGCAGACCTGTTCTTTACGCGCCCGCCACCTCACGGTGACGGTGCTGCTCTCTATTGGCTCGTTAGGTCAAGGAACTTATGCTCTCATCCTCACGATGAAAGCTTGCTTTTCACAAAAGCGGCGCAAAGCTACCACTTATTGTTTAACCCTCCAAATTTCTACGTTCAAAACTTTCGTATCGAAGCACTTCCATCTGAAGGGGCAACAAAGCTAGGCACATTGTGCTTACCACGCCAATCAGCGGGCGCAAATATTTATCCACACCGCCGCAAAGCGCTAGCTGACATGCTGGCCGCCGTTGATGGCGTAATTAGCTCCGGTGATGAAGCGAGCGTTGTCGGAAGCGAGGAAGGAGACGAGGTAGGCCACCTCATCGGTGCCGCCGAGCCGCCCCATCGGGATGCCTGGCAGGATTTTGTCGCGGATAATCTCGTCGGGGATAGCTTTGACGATGTCGGTGTAGATGTAACCGGGCGAGATGGTGTTGACGGTGATTCCCTTCGTGGCGACCTCGACGGCCAGCGACTTGGTGAAGCCGTGCATCCCGGCCTTGGCGGCGGAGTAGTTAGTCTGGCCGACCTGTCCGCGCTGCGCGTTGACGGACGAGATGTTGATGATGCGCCCGAAGCCGCGTTCGATCATGCCGTTGATCACGTGGCGGGTGGTGTTGAAGATGCCCGTCAGGTTGACGTCGATCACTTCGTCCCACTGCTCCTTCGACATCTTCCGCAGCACGCCGTCGCGGGCGATACCGGCGTTGTTGATCAGGATGTCGATGTTGCCGACCTCGCGGGTGACGCGCTCGATGGCGTCAGCCACGGCGTTGAAGTCGGCGACGTCGCAGGCGAACAGGTTCACGTCGACGTCTTCTTTCCGCATGGCGCGTCGCCAGGCCGTAGCCTTCTTCTTGTCGCGGTACGTACCCACGGCGCGGTATCCGTCGGCCACCAGCTTCCGGCACATGGCCGTACCGAGTCCCCCCGTAGCGCCGGTGACCAAGGCTACCCTTTTTCCTTCTCGATCCATATTTATCGGGGGTTGTGAGTCTGCGTTGAACGTTAGAAACGTACGATCCGACGCGCAAAGGTGCCCCGTGGGGTCATCACCTGAAGGTAGTAGACGCCACTCTGTAAAGATGCTCCCGATAGCGCCCACGCGGTCCCCTCCACGCGGCTCCAGGTGCCCAGTGGGCGACCGTTGCTACCGACCAGCCGGAAGGAGACGGAGTTTGAGCGCAGTGGTGCCCAGCGGACGCGCATTGTCTCGCCACGTGCGAAGCCGCCGGTGTTTTCGAAGCGGAACGCCGTCCGTAACTCGTCGGCCACCGACGTCACCGGGTCACGCAGGATACCTTTCTCTTTAAATCGCTCGGTGATGCGGTCGGCGTGCGCGGCGTCGTAGAGGAGCGTATCGGCGCGGAGCAACAGGCGGGCGGCCTCGGGCATCCGCATGCGGGCGTGGTAGTCGAATATGGATTCGAGCAGCAGTCGGTCGGTGGTATCCCGCCCCAGGTCGCCCCAGATCAACATCAGCGCGGAGCTCCAGATTTCGCCGTCGGCGTAGATGTTGCCGACGCGGTCTTGGGGGTAGCGCTTCTCGTTCTGGACGGTGCGCCCGCTCCAGAATTCGTTGTGGCCGTCCCAGTTGTAGATATTTTCCCAGTCGTACGAACTCAGCGCCCGCGAATAAGAGGCCGCGAAGTAGTCCCCGTTGCCCTCTTCGATGCTGCGCCGCTCCAAGCCGACGTTCGTGCCGGGCGCGGCGCTGTGCGACAGGGCATGTGTGTACTCGTGGATGATCACGTCGGCGTCCTCGGCGTCGTCGACACCGCCCTCCCCGAACGCCAGCAGGTGCATGGTGGGTGAGTAGAAAGAGTAGTCACCGCCCTGGCAGCCGTTGGCGTCGGCCCGCACCGGCGAGCGGTTGGCGAGGCTGTCGAAGCCCAACCGCTGTAGGTGTGCTTGCAGCGCATTCAAGTGGTAAAAGACGTTGACCTGCTCGAAGAAAGGGTGCGCGCGTCCAAACCGAAAGTCTGGCGTGTCGAGGGCACAGACGGGACGCACGGGCGTGTCGAATTCTCCTACGTGGCAAGTGCTGTTCCGCAGGCGGAAGGTGTCGTCCTCCCAGGTGACGCGCAGTTCGACCGCCGCCCGTTCCGCGTTGAGTAGACCCAGATCAGCGTCGGCGGCATCGACGTACGGTGGCCCGTAGGCGCGCTCGGCGCAGGTGAGCGGGTCGGGATTGAATACGTAGGCGGGCACGAGCGAGTCGACCGGCGCCCCCGTACGCTTCCGTAGCAGAAGGTCGCGCCGCGCTACGACGCGTCCCGTGGCGTCTATCCACATTTCTGCATCTTCCAGGCCGTCGGCACGCCGGGCGTAACGGACGTATCGGGTGGGAAGCAGCGAGTCACCTTGGATTAGATAAGCCTTCTCCTCTCGGTAGAACTCGTAGTCGGCGGGAGCACGGTTGGAGAGAGGCGGGAAGTCGCCCCAGACCCGGCAGTCACTGAGATCGTGCGCGCCCCCGGAGAGCAGCGTCAGCGTACCGGCCGGGTCCCGGTGGAGCTTCACGAAGCCGTCGACCACGGGTACGCCCCGGTGGTGCTGCTGATACAGAAGGCGCGTGCCGGTCAGGCCCGTCCGGTGCCCCACGGGGCGGAGCTCGCCGAACCGCTCGGACGGAAAGCGTAACCGCAGGTAATCGGCCGCGCTCACGTCGCGCGCCTGCTGCGCCGTTGCGGCGTACATCAGGAGCCAACCAAAGACAAAGAGGCCACTACGCATGGGTCAATTCTACCAGATGAAGTTGCTCGAACCGCGCGGTGATCGTGTCCGACAGGTCGTACCGGAAGCTTACCGCCAGGTGCGCGGCGTCATCGTATCGCTGCTCCAAGATGCGGCCGTCGTAAGTCGAGATGATCCGCTGCACGTCGCCGGTCTGCTCGTAGGGAAAACGGATTGCCCAAGTGCGGTAC
>JBARYS010000048.1:0-2099 GCA_049648155.1 Catalinimonas sp.
CCACTAAGGTGTGGAACGACAAGCTCAACCGGCGCGACTTTATCCCCTCGGTCGAGGAGAGTTTGCGCAAGCTGCAACTCGACCGGGTGGACCTGCTGCTGATCCACTGGCCGCCCGACGGCCCCCTCGAAGAGAGCGTGGAGCAGCTTGTGGCCGCCCGCGACCGGCAACTGACGCGCCTAATCGGCGTGAGCAACTTCCCCACCGCACTGCTGCAACGTACCCTCGACCTCGGGGCCGACATCGTCACAAACCAGGTGGAGTACCACGCGCTGCTCGACCAGTCGAAGGTCCTGAACCTGCTTCGCAACCACGGCATGTTTCTGACCGCCTACAGCCCCATCGGGCAGGGCGCGGTGGTCGACGACCCGACGCTGCGGGAGATCGGCGCGGCGCACGGCAAGTCGGCCGCGCAGGTGGCGCTGCGGTGGCTCGTGCAGCAGGGCGACGTGGCGGCCATCCCGCGCACGACGCGCCCGGAGCGTTTGCAAACCAACATCGACCTGTTCGACTTCGTGCTGAGCACCGACGAGATGGCGACCGTGACGGCCCTGACGCACCGCCACGAGCGGCAGGTCGACCCGCCCTTCGCGCCCGCGTGGGACCAACCGTAGCCGAAGAGCAGCGGTGACGCCGATCAGGCGGAACGATGAGTGGGATGAGCGCGAAAGGCGCGCCCGGCCCGGACGGGTGCCGTCTTTAAGCCCTAATTTCGCCGTGAATCAACCCCAAACCCCCAAACTCATGAGCCTGATCGAACGCATCATCGCCCGGCAGATTTTCGACTCGCGCGGTAACCCCACCGTCGAGGTGGACGTCCGCACCACGAACGGTTTCCTCGGCCGCGCCGCCGTCCCCTCGGGCGCGTCTACGGGTAAGTATGAGGCCGTTGAACTGCGCGACGGCGACAAGCAGTACATGGGCAAGAGCGTGCTGAAGGCCGTCGGGAACGTCAACGACATCATCGCCGAAGAACTCGACGGCTTCTCGGTGTTCGAGCAGCAGCTGATCGACCGGGTGATGCTCGAACTCGACGGCACCGACAACAAGAACAAGCTCGGCGCGAACGCCATCCTGGGCGTGTCGCTGGCCGTGGCTAAGGCCGCCGCCCTCGAACTGAACCAGCCGCTCTACCGCTACATCGGCGGGGTGAGCGCCTGCACGCTGCCGCTGCCGATGATGAACATCCTCAACGGCGGCAGCCACGCCGATAACTCCATCGACTTTCAGGAGTTCATGGTGATGCCCGTCGGGGCCGAGACCTTCACCGAGGCCATGCGCATGGGCTCCGAGATCTTCCACCACCTCAAGAGCGTGCTGAAGAAGGGCGGCTACTCGACGAACGTGGGCGACGAGGGCGGCTTCGCGCCCAATCTGAAGTCGAACGAAGAGGCCATCCAGGTGGTGATCCAGGCCATCGAGACGGCCGGCTACCGCCCCGGCGAGGACGTGCAGATCGCCCTTGACGCGGCCGCCTCGGAGTTCTATGATGCCGACAACAAAGTTTACCACTTCAAGAAGTCGACCGGCGACAAGCTCACCTCTTCGGAGATGGCTACCTACTGGAAGGAGTGGTGCGAGAAGTACCCGATCCGCTCGATCGAGGACGGTTTCGACGAGGACGACTGGTCCGGCTGGGCCGAGTTGAACGGTCACGTCGGCGACCACGTGCAGTTGGTGGGCGACGACCTGTTCGTGACCAACGTGAAGCGCCTGCAACGCGGCATCGACGAGAACGTCGCCAACGCCATCCTCGTCAAGGTGAACCAGATCGGCAGCCTGACCGAGACCATCGCCGCCGTCAGCCTGGCGCACCGCAACAAGTTCCGCTCGGTGATGTCGCACCGCTCGGGCGAGACCGAGGACGCCACCATCGCCGACTTGGCCGTGGCCCTCAACACCGGCCAGATCAAGACCGGCTCGTCGTCGCGCTCCGACCGCATGGCCAAGTACAACCAACTGCTGCGCATCGAAGAAGAGCTCGGCGAGATGGCTTACTTCCCCGGGAAGAATTTCTAGCGCGACGCTGTTTCTCAAACAAAAGCCCCCGTCTCTTTTCGAGGTGGGGGCTTATTGTTGCTAAAGCCGTCCTATAACAC
>JBARYS010000049.1:0-4106 GCA_049648155.1 Catalinimonas sp.
CGTCGGTGGCGGCCTGCTTCTCGACATGGTAGAGGATCGAGATTTCGGCGGCCACGTTCAGCCCCTCCTTAGAAGGCAGATCGAGGTTGACCTCCAGGTTCTGCGTCTGAACGGGCACCCGGATCACGGTCTGCGTCAGAGGGTTGAACCACTGCAAGCCCGGCGAAAGGGGCTGCGGCTGAATCTTGCCGACGGTGCGCTTCACACCGACCGTACCCTGCGTGACGGTGACGCAACTGGAAAGCGCCGTGGCGGCGGCGAGGAAAAGGGCGATTTTGTGCATGGCAATAGCGTTTTCGCCGGACGCAGCAAAAAGCATTCCCTTACGCCCACCGATGGGCAAGCGGTCCTTAGCCTTTGTTGTAGTGAAAGCGTGCTTGCAGAATAATGTAACGTTGGTCTTCGCCACCTGATCTACTGATACGGTAGGCAAAACGGTGCTCCCGGTTGATCCGGCGCGACCAGCACCTAGCGCTTTCATGAACGGAGTGCTTTACGACAGATGTATTGAAAACGACGCCTACCTGGCCTTCCAACGGCAACCGCGCGCCGCCGACCCCACACGGTGCCGGCGATGTGGCCCAAGCCCGTGTGAATCCCTCCGCCGGAAATCTGCCGGTGCCGCTTGGGAAGCCCCCGCACGGACCCCGGCAGAGGTAGGCACACGTTGCTTGCTACGCGAAGATTGCGCAAATTCGTAGCCTTATCCGTAAATTAACCCACCCTCCGGCCCATGCGCTTCGGCTACTTCGACGACGAACGACGCGAGTACGTCATCGACACCCCCAACACTCCAAAATCGTGGAGCAACTACCTCGGCTCGACCGAGTACGGGGCCATCATCACCAACAACGCCGGGGGCTACAGCTTCTATAAGTCGGGCGGCATGGGGCGCTTCATGCGAATGCGCTTCAACTCGGTGCCGATGGACCAGCCGGGCCGCTACGTCTACCTGCACGACCACGCCGACGGCAACTTCTGGTCGACCTCCTGGCAGCCGGTGGGCAAGCCGCTCGACCAGTACAAGTCGGTCTGCCGCCACGGCATGGCCTACTCGGTGTTTGAGTCGGAATATTCGGGTGTCAAGTCCGAGGTGACCTACTTCGTGCCGCTGGGCAAGACCTACGAGGTGTGGCGCGTGAAGATCACCAACGACTCGGACCGCCCGCGCACGCTGAGCGCCTTTACCTACACCGAACTGGTGGGGAGCTGGAACGCCATCGACGACCTGCTGAACTTGCAGTACGTGCAGTATACGCCGAGCATGAAAGTGGTGGACGGCATCATCGACCACGGCACGAACGTGAACATCCCGGCGATGCCCGACAACTTCAAGGAGAAAGACCAGGGCCGCCACACCTTCCATGCCCTCGCCGGGGCCGACGTGGCCAGCTTTGACACCGACCGCGAGGCGTTTTTGGGCGATTACCGCACCTACGCCGACCCGCAGGCGGTGGCGGCAGGCACGTGCTCGGGCTCCGTCGGCTACGGTGATAATCCTTGCGCCTCGCTGCAAACCACCTTTGAGCTGCCCCCCGGCGAGACCAAAGAGTTTGCCGTGATCATCGGCATCGGCACCGCCGAGGGGGAGGGAGCCGCCGCCCGCGCCGCGTATGCCGACCTTGGCGTGCTCGATGGGGAGTTGCAGGCACTGAAGGACTACTGGTACGGCAAGATGGGGGGCTTCTCGGCACAGACGCCCGACGGGGAGCTGAACAGCACCGTCAACACGTGGGGCATCTACAACAGCCTCATCACCTTCGCTTGGTCGCGGGCGGCCAGCCTGGTCTACAGCGGCGTGGACCGCGACGGCCTCGGCTACCGCGACACCGTGCAGGACTTTCTCGGCGTAATGCACGCCATCACGGACGAGACGCGCGAGCGCCTCGAACTGATGATCACGGGGCAGAACAGCACCGGCGGCGCAATGCCTGTGGTGCTGCCCATCTCGCACCAGCCCGGCCAGGAAGAGCCCACCGACGAGAGCGCCTACCGCTCGGACGATTGCCTCTGGCTCTTCAATGCCGTGCCCGCCTACGTGAAGGAAACCGGCGACCTGGACTTCTACCGCAAGGTGTTGCCCTACTCCGACGCCGGCGAGGCGACCGTGTTCGGCCACCTGCGGCGGGCCATCGAGTTCAACCTGGAGCGCAGCGGCAACCACGGCTTGCCCTGCGGCCTGCACGCCGACTGGAACGACTGCCTCAAGTTCGGCCACACCGGCGAGTCGGTGTTCGTAGCGATGCAACTGCGCTACGCCTTGGCGACCTACATCGAGATTGCCCAACGGCTCGGCGATGCCGACGAGGAAGCCTGGGCGCAACCGCTGCTGGTGAAGCTCGACGAGAATCTGCAAAAGCACGCCTGGGACGGCGACTGGTTTCTGCGCGGCTACCGCCAAGACGGCATGAAGTTCGGCGCGGCCGAGTCGGACGAGGGCAAGATCTTCCTCAACCCGCAGGTGTGGGCCGTGATCTCGGGCGCGGCCGACGGCGCGCAGGCCCGACGGGCGATGGACGCCGTCCACGAGCACCTCGCCACCGACTACGGCCTACAGGTGTGCGACCCGCCCTACACGCGGTCGGACTGGACCATCGTGCGGGCGCAGCTGATGAACCCCGGCCTGAAGGAGAACGGCGGCATCTTCATCCACACGCAGGGGTGGGGCGTGATGGCCGAGGCGATGCTGGGGCGCGGCAACCGCGCCTACCAGTACCTGCGCGCCTACCTGCCGGCCGCCTACAACGAAAAGGCCGACGTCCGCGAGATCGAGCCGTACGTCGTCTGTCAGTCTACGCACAGCAGGTACAGCCCGAAGCACGGCGCTTCCCGCCTGCCGTGGCTCAGCGGCTCGGCCACCTGGACATTCTACGCGATCTCGCAGTACGTGCTCGGCATTCAGCCTGATTACGCCGGCCTGCGCGTTGACCCGTGCGTGCCCGACCACTGGGACAAGTTCAGCGTGCAGCGCACGTTCCGGGGAAAGCGGCTCAACGTGCGGATCACGAACCCCGACGGCGTACAGAAGGGCATCAAAAGCATCACCGTAAACGGCGAGGCCGTTGAGGGCAACCTGATCCCCACCGGCGTGCTCGGCGACCACAACGAGGTCGAGGTGGTGATGGGGTAAAAGTCCAATCACTCAAAATTAGTCGGCAGGGGCGGGGCGGCCGGTTGAATTTGTTGTAGTATGTCTCTGATCTAGACGCGAAGTCGCAAGTCAATGCAACCAACGATGGCAAAGAAACTAATCCGATTCGACTGGGCGATCAAGAAGCTCCTCCGTAATAAGGCGAATTTTACCATCCTGGAGGGCTTCCTGACCGAACTCCTGAAGTTCGAAGTAACCATCGAGAGCATCCTGGAAAGTGAGAGCAACAAAGAGGCAGCGGCCGACAAGTACAACCGCGCCGACATAGTGGTCCGCTCGGCCGACGGCGAGCTGATGCTGGTGGAAGTGCAGAACGACTCGCAGATCGATTACTTCCAGCGGATGGTGTACGGCGTCTCTAAGCTCATTACTGAATATATTCAGGAAGGAGAGCGCTACGGTACGATCAGGAAGGTATACTCGATCAACATTGTCTACTTCGAACTGGGACAGGGCGAAGATTACGTCTACGCGTACGACGGCAAGTTCATCGGGATCCACAAGGGCGACATTCTGCAACCGACGCTCGCGCACAAGAACGTCTTCAACGTCAACCGGATCGGAGACATCTTTCCGAAGTACTACGTGCTGAAGGTCAATAACTTCGACGATGTCGCCAAAAATACGCTCGACGAGTGGATCTACTTCCTGAAGAACAGCGAGGTGAAAGACGGCTTTCGGGCGAAAGGATTGCGGGAAGCCTCGGAAAAGCTGATGATCGACTCGCTGTCGGACAAGGAGCAGGCCGTTTACAAGCGATATAAGGAAAACCTCAGGCTGGAGCGTAGCCTGACTTGGACAGCCATGCTGGAAGGAGAGGAGAGAGGGATAGAGAAAGGGATACAGAAAGGGATACAGGAAGGGATGCAGAAAGGGATAGAGAAAGGGATGCAGGAAGGGATGCAGAAAGGGATGCAGAAAGGGATAGAGAAAGGGATGCAGGAAGGGATAGAGA
>JBARYS010000050.1:0-11845 GCA_049648155.1 Catalinimonas sp.
GACTGGAACCGCCGCTTGGTTCGCAACACGCCCTACGCCGCCTGGTATGCCGCCCTACCGGACGCAGAAAAGCCCGAAGCGCAGGGCGCTCCGGGCTTGGGAATTTCGTAAAAAGAGGTGAGATTAGCCGCGTACTGTGTCCGAAGCGGCGATTCCGGGGTAGAGCACTAGCGTCTGACCGCGTGCCAGTTCACCAGCTTTCAGCTCGTTCCAGCGCTGGATGTCACTCTCCTCGACGCCATGTTTGCGGGCCACGCGGGCCATCGTGTCGTACCAACGTACGCGATACTCGAGCGTCGGGCGCTTGCGCGGCTTGCTCTCTTCGCTTTTGTCCTGCCCGTCGTTCTGCTCCTTTTCCCCGCCGGGCCGCTGCGGGGGGGTAGTCGAAGCCGTGTCCGCCGTCACTACGTCGGCATCCACATCGAGGGCCGGAGCCGAGGTCAGGGCGGGCAGTTCGAGCGCTTCCAGCGCTCCGGCGTCGCCGCGCAGGTCCGAGGGGAGCGTGTCTTTAGGAATTACCTCCATCGCGGGATCGAACGATACGTTCACCGGCACCTCGATCACGTACTGCTGCTCGGCGTCTACGGTCAGGCGGTTGGCGCGCAACCAAGGGTTGAACTGCTTGAGAATTTTGTAGTTAATTCCCTCGTTCATGGCCCACTCGGTCAGGTCGTCGATGGTGCTGCTCACCTCCACCCGACGCACCGGCTCAATCGGGTAGCGGTGTTTGGCGGGCACATTCAAGCCGTACTTCTCAGGGTTCTCGATGATCTCTTTCGCCGCCAGCACGCGGAACACGTAGCGCGAAGTCTCCTCGTTCAGCAGCAAATCGTAAAAGGTTTCTTGCTTCTGAGCGGCCAGCGCGCGCTCAATCCGACCCATGCCCGCGTTGTAGGCGGCCAGCGTGGTGGCGTAGTCACCGTAGCGTCCGCGCAGTTGCTTCAGGTACTTAGCGGCGGCGTGCGTCGACTTGATCGGGTGGTAGCGCTCATCTACTTCGTCGTTGATCTCCAGCCCTAGTTCGAGACCGGTCTCCTCCATGATTTGCCAGAAACCCACGGCACCCACCGGCGAAACCACGTTCTGAAACACGCTCTCTACGGCCACGACGTACTTCAGGTCCGTCGGCAAGCCATACTGGCGCAGAATCGGCTCCATCTGCGGGAACCAGCGGTTGGCACGCTTGATCATGATCATCGAGTGCGAATGCCAAAAAGTGTAGCTCAGGAGTTCACGGTCATAGCGTTCCACGAGGCTGCGCTCGTTCATCGGCACCTTCTCTCCGCCCAGCATCACGTTGCGCACCGGCACCTCGACCGAGCGAACTTGCTGTACCTCCCGCTGGAAGCGCTCTTCCATCTGGGGGTTGTAGTCAACCGTGTCCAGTACGGCGGGCAGCGAAGTGACAAGGGCTGCCCCGGCCTCGACGGGGCGGTAGCTGAAAAAACCAACGGCCAGGCAGAGCGTGGATCCAAATACGAAAGTGAATATGGCTTTCATGATGTTCAGGTTTATGTGGAAACCGAGCGATCTCGATGTATATCTTACTTGTGTGCAAATGTACCTATTTAACGTACATAAGCAATAACAAGAGATACACTATTAGCCATTTTCTGCGTGTCCCTCGGCGAACGGACTCATTAGCTCGGCGAGTGAGGCAATAAACCTAGAAGTTGGGCTGCAAGAGATATTTGGCGTAGAAATCGTCGATCACCGCAACGGCTTCGGCGGGCGTGTCCACGACGTTGATCAGGTCTAGGTCTTCCGGGCTAATGTTGTGCTCGGTGTGCAGCAGCACCTCTTCTATCCAAGACATCATGCCTTGCCAGAAGCTTTTGCCGACCAGCACGATGGGGAAGCGCCCGATCTTTCGGGTCTGAATCAGAGTGATGGCTTCAAAAAGTTCGTCGAGCGTGCCCATGCCGCCGGGCATCACCACGAAACCCTGTGCATAACGGACGAACATCACCTTCCGCACGAAGAAGTAGTCGAAGTTGATCAGCTTATCGCGATCGATGTAAATGTTGTCGAACTGCTCGAAGGGGAGCTGGATGTTCAAGCCGACCGACTTGCCACCCGCCTCGTGCGCGCCCTTGTTGCCGGCCTCCATGATGCCGGGGCCGCCGCCGGTGATTACGCCGTAACCGTGTCTCACGAGCTTAGCAGCGATTTCCACCGTCATTTGATAGTAGCGGTGATCGGGCTTAGTGCGGGCTGAGCCGAAGATCGAGACGCACGGACCGATCTTGGCAAGCTTCTCGAAGCCCTCCACGAACTCCGACATAATCTTGAAGATGACCCACGAATCGGTGCTTTTGATCTCGTTCCAGTCGCGATCGTGAAAAGCCTGGCGAATGCGCTGCTCCTCCTCGTTCTGAGTCCTCTTCTGTTCGGTGGTCTGGTCAGCCATACGAAGCCGTCTTTAGGTGCAAAAAAATGTAGGTTTGGTTTAAAAACCTACGCTTCCGCTCGGCCGGTCGCAAACGTAGTTTACAAGTATCGATCAGCCAACTATCTCCCGAAGTATTACATGGTCGCCGGGAAGGAAAGCAGAAAAGAGGAGCGCAAAACCAGGCAGCCCGGCTGAAGTCGCACCGTGCCGCTCCGGCTGTAGAAACCGGCCACGCGGTAAATCTCGCCCTACACGCGCACCGGCTCGGGGCGGTCAAGGATGTGCGCCCGCTGAAACCGCCTAAAGCAAATCGCGCAGCGCTCCCCCCAACTCCGGATGTTGAAACCGGAAGCCCGCCGCTTCGATCTTCTCCGACGACACCCGGTTGCCGCCCAAAACCACGGCGGCCATCTCGCCGAGGGCGAGGCGCATCAGCACGGCGGGCACCGGTGGCAGGAAGTAGGGACGACCCAGGACCTCCGACACCGCACGGCTGAACGCATCGTTCGGCTGCGGAGCCGGCCCCACGGCGTTGTAGATGCCTTCGATCTCTTGCTCAAGCGCGAAGGCGAACATCCGTGCCACGTCGGCGAGGTGAATCCAGGGCAGGTACTGTTGGCCCGAGCCGAGCGGTGCCCCCAGGCCCAAGCGAGCGGGTTGCGCCAACCGGGGTAGTGCGCCCCCCTCATCACTCAGCACTACGCCAATGCGCAGCTTCACCACGCGGTCGCTGTGATCGGCGAACAGGTCGGCCGCCGCTTCCCACCGCTCCGAAACGTAGGCCAGGAAGTCTTGACCCACCGGAGCCGTCTCCGGCAGCAGGACGTCGCCCGTATCGCCGCCGTAGTAGCCCACCGCCGAGGCCGACACAAAGGCCCGCAGCCGCTGGTGACGCTTCTGCAAGGTTGTGTGGAGCAGTTTGGCCGTCTCTACCCGGCTGTCGACGATGATCCGCTTACGGCGGTCGGTCCAGCGGCCGTCGGCCACGCCCGCGCCGGCCAGGTGCACCAGGGCGTCCACGCCGTCGAGGGCGCGCTCGTCCATCTCCCCGGCGGTGGGGTTCCAGCCGTAGGTCGGCACGGGGGCGTCGGCATTCGGGCGTCGGCTGAGGTGGCGCACCTTGTGTCCCCCTCTTAATAGCAGTGTCGTGAGGCGGGTGCCGATGAGGCCGGTGCCGCCGGTGATGAGTACGGTCATCCGGATGGGTTGGAAAAAAGGTGTGTGTGGCGGGATCAGGTGCCCCGGAAGTCTTCCCATTTTTTGCGGTAGCGCAGGCGGTTCCAGTTGCGCTTATCGCGGTTCACCGCGTCGCCGATCAACCCCCGGAAGGTGGCCGAAAGCCGGAAGCGGTGCGTGATGGGCGTGGCGTCGGCGGCACCGTAGCCCGTCGGGTCGCCCGTCAGGCCGACCAGGTAATATAATAACACGTACACCTCTTGCCTTTTGTTGAGGCCGATGTTCACCCCGCCGCCCGGCCCGAACTCGGGGTAGACGCGCGTAAAGGTGCCCCCCGCCGCGCTGTTGGTCGGCTGGGCGTTTACCGACGAGTAGACCACGCCCGCGTACACCACAGCGTAGGCCAGCACGCGGTGATCTTCCGCCTCGAAGAGCGTCTGCGAGGCGAGCCGCCGCGCGTTGATGCCCAAACTGGCACCCACGCGCAGGTTATTGGCCCGCGCGAAGCGCAGCCCCGCCTCGGAGCGTCCGTCGCCGCCCGTGGCGCGCTCCAACGCCACCTGTGCCAATAGGTAAGTGGTCGGGCTGAATTCCCAGCCGTAGCCCCCTTCGAGGCTACGCGTGAAGAGACCCGGCCCGCCCGGCGGAAGCTGCACGCCGAGGCCGAGCCCCGCCGCCCAGAATCGGTCGGAGGTCCGCTCTTGCGCCCGTGGGGCGAACGCTCCGAGGCAAAAACACAGGAAGAGGGCGATTCGCACGCGCGCGGGGAGGGATAGTGTACTATCTGGATGATCACGGTGCAGGAATCGCGATTCGCACGCGCGCGGGGAGGGATAGGAACAAGGAGAAGGGGAGCGTGGGAATCAGCTCAGCGCCGCCACGCCGGGCAGCTCTTTGCCCTCCATGTATTCGAGCAGCGCCCCGCCGCCGGTCGAGACGTACGACACGTCGTCGCCGTAGCCGAGTTGGTTGACGGCCGCCGCCGAATCGCCCCCACCGATCAGCGAAAAGGCCCCGGCGCGGGTAACTTCGGCAATGGCCTTCGCCACGGCCTCGGTGCCCTGGGCGAAGTTCGACATCTCGAACACACCCATTGGCCCGTTCCAAAGGATCGTCTTCGAGTTCTTGATCACCTCGGCGTACGCCGTGCGCGTTTCCGGACCGATGTCCAGCCCCATAAAGCCCTCGGGAATGGCCGGGCCGTCGGTCACCCGCGTCTCGGCATCGTTGTCGAAAGCGGCAGCGGCCACCGAGTCGGCGGGCAGGTGTATCTGCACGCCCTTCGCTTCGGCCTCCTTCAACAGCGTGGCGGCTAGCTCCACCTTATCGGCTTCGAGCAGCGAGTTGCCGATCTCCAGCCCTTGTGCTTTGTAAAAGGTGTACGACATGCCGCCGCCGATCAGCAGGTGGTCGACGCGGTCGAGCAGGCGGCGGATGATCTGAATCTTGTCCGAAATCTTCGCGCCGCCCATGATGGCCGTGAAGGGGCGGGCGGCCTCTTTTAGCACCTTGTCGGCGTTGGCGAGCTCGGCCTTCATCACGCGCCCCGTCATGCGGGCATCGGGGCCGAAGTTCTCGGCGATGATGGCCGTGGAGGCGTGCGCCCGGTGGGCCGTGCCGAAGGCGTCGTTGACGTAGACATCGCCCAGGTCGGCCAGCTTCTTGGCGAAGTCGGCGTCGCCTTTGGTTTCAGCCTTGTAGAAGCGGAGGTTCTCCAGCAGCAGCACGCCGCCGGGCGGTAGAGCGGCGGCTTTCTCGCGCGCCTGCTCACCCACGCAGTCGTCGGCAAACTGTACGTCGCGCCCCAGCGCCTCGGTCAGGTAACCGACGAGGTGTCGCAGCGAAAATTTCTCCTCCGGCCCCTCCTTGGGGCGACCCAGGTGCGACATCAGGATGGCCGCGCCGCCGTCGTCCAGGATCTTTTTGATGGTCGGAACGGCCGCCCGCAGGCGCGTGTCGTCGGTAATCTGGTGCGACTTGTCTAACGGCACGTTGAAGTCGACGCGCACCACGGCTTTTTTGCCCGCGAAGTTGAAATCGTCGATGGTCTTCATAGGAGTAGGAGGGGGTTGGGTGTGCGACAAGATTACGAAGCGCGACGGGGATGCCACAAGAAAGCCCCGACGTGGCAATCGTCGGGGCGGGGAATAGAGGGTAAAAGGACTAAAATCAGCCGGTCGGCTCCCATTCGCCGGCGGCGCGCTGGTGCGCCCGCAGCCGGTGACCTGTGATGATGAGGCCCGTGGCGACGAAGCTGACCGTGAAGTAGTGCCAGGCGGGCGAAAGCCAACTGAAGACGAGGAGGTAACGCTCGTAAAAAATCGCTCCCATCTGGAAGAAGACCAGCGCGAGGCCGGTGGTGAGGAGCAGAGAACCGAGCGCGCGACGAGTGGGGATCATACGCGGTGGGGTTGGTGGAGCAGATAAGATAGGCAAAGCGGTGCAAAATCACCCTAAGGAAGGGCGCTTCGGTTGATAATTTGGCAATAATGTACTGTTCTGCATCGAGATAATATTAAGCCGTTGCCGTAGATGCGCGGGGCCGTGATCTTCTGTGTACCTTAGAACGTGGGTCGCTGTGAGCAAATCGGAGCCTGGCTGTTGCTCGTGTCGCTGTGGTTCAGCGGTGCGACCCTGGCGCAGTCGTCCGACAGCCTCGCGCCGCCGCCCGCCGCCGCGCCCGACTCACTGCTCTGGGCGCGGGGCCACAACACTCGGCAGGGGCCGACCACTTTTTACTTCGAGAACCAGGTCGGTGGGCAGCAGTTCCTGGGCGCGCGCCACCGCCTGCGCTACGGCGTGGGACAACGGTGGATGTACAACCAGATCTTGCCCGATAACCCGTTCGTGGTGCAAGACCTGCACGTGAACCTGGAGCACACCTATCAACTGCGCGACCGGCTGTTCTGGGCGCAAGAGTTTCGTGTGGACGACTACGCCGCCAACCGTACGCGCCTCGTCACCCTTCGCACCGGGCCGCGTGGCATCTGGGAACGCGGCTCCTTCGAGCGTCTGACCTACTTCGGCTGGGTGGGGGGCACGAGCGACCGCCGCCGGGTGGCCACCGACGAGGGGTTTAGCTGGGGGGCGGCGGTGGACTATGTACGCACCGACACCACGCGCGGCCTGAGCATCTACGCACGCAGCACTTGGGAGGCAGCCCACATCGAGCCGCGCCTGACCCGCTGGGGGGCCGTGCAGGGCGGCGTTGAGAAGCAGTTCAACGTCTTTGCGCTGCTGCGGGTCGAAGGGGGCTTCCGACGTCGGCAGGTCGAAGACTACCTCGGCGGCAGCATCCAGAGCATCCGCAGCGACACTGCCTTTGCCGCCATGAACCT
Source organism: Catalinimonas sp. (assembly GCA_049648155.1). Classification (GTDB taxonomy): domain Bacteria; phylum Bacteroidota; class Bacteroidia; order Cytophagales; family Flexibacteraceae; genus JBARYS01. The sequence goes on from JBARYS010000050.1 coordinate 6,907, forward strand.
GTCTTACGCCCTGACGAAACGGCTGCACTTCCGCTCGGCGAACCAGTGGCAGTTTCCCAACCGGGTGTTTCTCTATCGCGACGCGCCGGGCGGCGCGCCGAACGGCCGCCCGGCGCAGGATGTCCGCTACCGGCAGGGCGAGATGCACCTCAACCAACAACTGCGCTGGCAGGGTACCAAGCTGACGGCATCGGGCACGTTCGACTTCCGGCAGCGCGTGCGGGCGTACGGACTGGAGAATAACTTGGACCTCGGCGAGGAGGCGCTGCAGCGTGAGTTGGAGCGCGAGCGGATCAAGGACATCCGCGAGGAGACGACCTCCTGGACCTACGAACTACGCTACCGCCCCGGCCGGGGGCATCTCTTGTTCGGGCAGACGGTGGCGCAACTGCTGCGCGTCGACACGCCGAGCGACGCGAACACGCAGGACCGCGACGAGCTGCTTTACGCCGCCGAGGGGGGCTGGACCAAGCGCTGGAACCGGGCCTTCCGTACCACCATGAGGGTGTCGGGCGGCTACAAGCACTTTGTGTTCGTGACCGCCGCGCAGAGCATTGAGAATTACCGCGAACGTACCGTGCGCTACGAGCCGGCGTTCCTCTGGCACACGGGGCGGCTCTCCTGGAACGGTCAGTACCGCCTGCTGGCGATCTACCAAGTGCGCGACGCCACCCGCGAGCAGGCGAAGAACCGCGCCAACCGGGTGCTGATCATGAACCACGAGCTCAATTACGAGCTGGACCGCCGCCACACGGCCGTGCTGGAATTCGTGCGCCGCGAGACGCGCCTGGGTCGCCTGGACTGGCGGACGTTCCGCGAGACGCCGCTCGACACGGCCCTGGTGTACGACGTGACGCTGGCCGGGCGACGGCGCTTTCAGCGGGGCGAGAGTGCCATTACGACGCAGGTCGGTTACCGTACCTTCCACCAGAGCCGCCGGCAGCGGGCGGGCCTGAGCAGCGAAGCGAGCGGCAGCGGCCTGATTTTCCTGAACCACCTGACGGTGCAGCACGGGCCGGTGGCGCGGGTGTCGTGGGAGCGGGGGGCGCGGTTGCAACTGGCGGCCGACGGTTGGTTTCAGTGGCTGCGCATCTTTTACCGCTACGATACTGCCGAGGGCACTTTTCTGGGACGTACCTACACTGACGAAGAGCTGGCGCGCGTAGAAAGGGACTTCGTGCCCTACTTTAACCTGCACTTTTCGTGGCTGCTGCACGGAGGGACGCGTCGAGGGCGAGCACCTGCGGGATGACCAACTGCCCACCGTCGTTGTGCACCAGGTGATCGGCGCGACGGACCTTTGCGGCGTCGGGTAGTTGCTTCGACATGATGGCGCGGACCTGCGTGGCGTCGCGGTGTGGGTCGCGGCGGAGTGTGCGCGCGAGCCGTGTGGCCTCATCGGCGCGCACCACGATTATCCGGTCGAGCGTCTGATACGAGCCTGATTCGTAGAGTAGTGCCGCCTCCTTGAGCACGTAGGGGGCCGCGTGGTGGGCACCCACCCACGCCTCCCAATCGGTGCCGACGCGGGGGTGCACCAGTCGGTTGAGCGCTTCCAGGCGGACGGGGTCATTGAACACCCGCTCGGCCAGGTAGGCGCGATTCAGGTCACCGGCCGCGTCGTAGGCTTCCGCCCCGAACGCCCGCTTGATCTCCGCGCGCAGCGCTTCGTCGTCGGTCATCAGCCGGCGGGCGCGGGTGTCGGCTTCGTAGATTGGGACGTCCAGCAGCGCGAACAGCCGGCACACCAAGCTCTTGCCCGACCCGATGCCGCCGGTGATGCCGATGCGCAGCGGACCGTCAGTCGTCACGGAGGTAGAACAGTTCAGGGTCGAAGGAGACGTCATACACACCGTTCGGGCGTCGCAGCAGCAGGGGGCGCAGCGTGGAGTCCTGCGCCAGGCGGCGGAAGTCGACCACCACCGTGAAGCTGTCGGGCTTCAGCGCGGGGGCATCTTCAGTATTGACGGTGTAGTTCACCACCACTACCGAGTCGCGCAGCGCCACGCCCTGAGGTGCAAACGCCGACCGCACCGGCACCGCGATGAAGCGCTCTTCGAAGCGCGCCACGTCGAACTGGACACGCACGCGGCGCTGCCTCAGCTCCAACTGGTCCGTCTCGGGGTACTCCACCGGAATCTCTTCGTCGTAATCGTCGTCGATGTTGCTGTCGCCCAGTCGCAGCAGAAAGATGGGTGGCAGCAGGCTCATGGCCGACGTGGCCCCCACAAACGTGATGGAGTCCGGCTCCAGACGGATCGGGCTGATTACACGATAGCTAGGGTCAAGTTGAATGTTCTGGCTGTCGAGGCGCACGGCCACGCGCTGCTCCACGCGTGCCTCGAAGGGCAGGTAGAGCGTGTCGTTCAGGACGAAGTTCAGCTCCAAGTCCTGCATTTGCGCCCGCAGCGTCGGGATGAGTTGCCCAGCCGTGACGTAGCCCATTCCGGGCAAGTTCTCAGGTTCGTAGCGGAGAGGCGTGCGGCGCAGCCACGTCGAGCGGCGCAGCAGGTTCCAGCCGTAACCCCGCACGTCGATCTCAACACGCTCGGGCACCCGGTCTACGGGCACTACCGCCTCGGGGTCGTAGATGATCTCGATGGGGTAAGAGAGCCGCGTGGTGTAATCCTTGTTGAGCTTGTTCAGCATCCAGATCGTCGCCGCCACCAGGATGCAAAGCGTGATGACCTTCCACTCGCTCGAACGCTTTTTGGTCAGCGACTCGAACTGCTGAGTAAACAGGGTCCAGAGGTGGCGCAAGGGGCGGGAGGGTTAGAACGATGGATGTACCGGGCGCAAGTTCAGAGGTCTTACGGCTCAAACACGTGCGGCCGTAGGTCCGCAGCGCGGCTTACCTCGACTTCAACTTGGGGTCGGGCGTCTTCTTGCTGTATTCGAGCGAGACGGCCGACCGCTCGAAGCGTAGCTTCATACCCCGGTCCACTTGCAGGGTAACCGTGGCGGCGTCGGCTTCCACCACCCTGCCGTGCATACCGCCGATGGTGACCACCTCGTCGCCCTCTTTGATCGACTCTAGGAACGACTTCTGGTCCTTCTGCTTCTTCTGCTGGGGGCGGATCATGAAGAAGTAGAACACCACGAAGATGGCCCCCATCATCAGGAAGGTGGGGAGGGAGCTGCCCGCTCCGGCTTGTAGATAGATGTAGCTGAACATGGCTTAGAGTGCCCGACCGCACGGGCCGGGGGGTAGAAATTACTGTCTGACCGGTCCCTTCTCGTCCGAAAGCACCTCGCCGGTCAGCAGCAGCTGCGTCTGGTTAGGTTGCGTGTTGGCGCGGATGGTGACCGTCTTGCTCTGTTGGCCGACCCGCCCCGAAGAGTTGAACTCGACCTTGATCTCGCCGCTTTCGCCGGGGGCAATGGGTGTCTTGGGCCAGTCGGGCACGGTGCAGCCGCACGAGGCCGAGGCGCTCTCGATCAGCAGCGGGGCCGCGCCGGTGTTTTCGAACGTGTAGGTGTGGCGGACCTTCTGGCCGGCCACCACGCGCCCGAAGTTGTGGGTCGTCTCGGGAAAGCTGATCTCTGCCACCGCCGAGTTGTCGGTGCCGGTGGGCGTCGAGGCCGTGCTGGGGTTGTTGACCACCTCGCGGGCCGATAGCTCGGGACCTTCAGCGGCACCAGTGCTTTCGACGGAGGCTCCGGTACCGGTGCTGCTCGCTTCCTGGCAGGCGGTGGTCATCAGCAGGACCGTCAGGGCGAGGCCCGACGAAAACAGGTGTGCGGCGTACTTCATGGCGTTCGCTTTTTATTTTGTATAGTTAAAAAAGGTACGTAGCGTTGAACTTGTTCGGTAGGCGGTGAGCGAGCAAAAATCTCTGCGGGGCGGCCACCGCTTGCAGCCGTACGACGGCGCGCTGAACCAGCCTATGAACGATCAGCGTACCGATTTAATTTGCCCGATCAGGCTCTCCACGTCGAACAGCAGTTGTTCGGCCCTGTCGCGGGTGTCTTCGATCAAGCGCTGACCCTCGTGACGGGCGGTGTTGATGGGTGCTTCGCGGCGGCTGTCGAGCATCTGAATCAGCTCGCCCAGGCGATCGCGGTACTTGCTGAGACGGAACGTGAGGCGGCCCCGGCTGTTGCGGCCCTTATCGGGGGCATAGAGCACGCCGACAAACGCCCCGGCCCCGACGCCGAGCGAGAGAAAAAGAAGGTGTGAAAAAACGCTGCTGCTGCGCATGGTGTAGTGTTATCGGTTGTCGAGCAACCCCCGGCCACTCTTACGGATGCGGCCCTCGGCCTTGAGGTTCTGGGCCAGCACGTCGAGTAGGCCGTTGACGAATTGCTTGCTCTTTGGGGTGCTGTATCGCTTCGAAATTTCGATGTATTCGTTGATGCTGACCTTAACGGGAATACTCGAAAAGTGGATCATCTCGCTCACGGCCAGCTTCAGCAGGATCTTGTCGAGCGTCGCGATGCGATCGGCTGCCCAGTTGTCCGCCCGCGCCGTGATCAGCGCTTCCAGCTCCTCGTCTTGGTCAAGCGTGGTCTCGTACAAAGCTACAAAAAAGCGCTTATCGTCCTCCCAGTTGTATGAGAGGGGGGGGATCTCCGGCTCGCCGGCCTCGCCCTGGTCGGGGCGCATCGACTTGAGCGTCCGTACGCCCAGGCTGCGTACCACGTCACTGTTTTCAGCCCAGTTGAGGTCGCGCTCCTCGAAAAAAAGCACGGCCAGCTCGTGCTTGCAGATCACGTGGCGGTAGAGGTAGCGCAGCACGTCGAAGTGCTCCCCCAGCGTGGGGGATGCCAGGGCGCGGTACCGCTGGTAGGTCTCGTCATTGCGCACGGCCTCGCGGTAGAGGTGGCGCGGCAGCGGCGGCGTGGGGCCGTCGGTGGGCCAGCGTACGGGCGCACGGGCAAACGCCGCCTGAGCGGTCGGACTGTCGCGCAGCTTCGCGAGCAGGGGGTTGCCTTGCAG
>JBARYS010000051.1:0-7016 GCA_049648155.1 Catalinimonas sp.
CGCCCACGACGGCTTCACGATCGAAGACCTGGTGAGCTACGAGCAAAAACACAACCTGGCCAACGGCGAAGACAACCGCGACGGCCACGAGCCGAACTATAGCACCAACGCAGGCGTGGAAGGCCCCTCCGATGACCCCGAAGTGCTGGGCCGCCGCGAGCGCCTCAAGCGCAGCCTGATCGCCTCGCTGTTTCTTTCACAGGGCATCCCGATGCTGCTGGGCGGCGACGAGCTCTCGCGCACGCAGCAGGGCAACAACAACACGTACTGCCAGGACAACGAGCTGAACTGGTACAACTGGGAGCTCGACGAGCGGCAGGAGGAGTTTCTGGCCTTCGTGCAGCAGGTGATCCACTTCCGCCGCAAACACCAGAGTTTCCGCCGCCACCACTTCCTGACCGGCCGCCCCAACGAGAAGGGCATCAAAGACGCGATTTGGTGGCACCACGACGGCCACGAGATGCGCGACGAGGACTGGGCGCGCGGCGACCTGCGGGCCTTTGGGCTGCTGCTGCCCGGCGGGGCCATCCGCGGCATGAGCGCCAACGGCCACCCGTTGGAAGACGCCACCTTCCTGATCTTGTTCAACAGCCGCGACGAAACCACCGAGTTCGGCCTGCCCAACGCCGCCACTGGTGAGGGCGTGCTGGGCTGGGAGGCTGAAGAGACCTTCGCCGCCGAAGACGCCGAGCGCTTCTTCCCCTGTGAAACCAAGGTCCAGGTCGAGAAGAGGGGGCTGCTGGTGCTACGCCGCGTCGATAAGGACGACTCCAAATAGGCTCCGTTTCAGACACACAAAAGGACCGCCCCGGGGCGGTCCTTTTGTGTGTCTGAAAGTATGTGCTCTTGATGATACTATCTAAGCGCACGCGGACGTCTTCAAAGGTCCGGCACCGGACGCCCGGAGGCCTTCACGTACCACCCGAAGAGGCGCACCGGCAGGGAAACGGAGGGGTAAGCGTACCGCTGTATGATGCTGATCGTCGGTACGATCAGGCACAAGCCGAATGCCACCAGCATCAGCACGCGCAACTCGCGCGCCGAGACCACCTTGGTCAGCACGGCCGTAGCGATAAAGAGCGCGGGCAGAAGGTAAGCCGCGCTGCGGGTGTGACTGTACACGCTCGCGGCCACGGCGATCTGCACCACGACCATGCCGCCAAACGCCCAGCCAAAGGCACCGTAGCGACGCAAGCCTACCCAAATTGCGGGCAGCAGAAACAGCCAGAGCGCTTCGAGCGCGAAGAATACCCCCGGCAGGACGTGCCAACAATCACCAAACAGAACCGAAGTACCAACGTAAGCATCGGGACCCACCGGCGTGCGCAGGCCGTACCGCTCCGCCAGCCGGAAACGCAAGCCGGCGTAAACAATGCCTCCCAACACCACGGCCGCGATGCGCCCGGCGTGCTTCGCTTTTAACGACCCGCCCCGCTCGATCACGTCGTGCCACACCCACCAGAGCAAGACGAAGCCCGAAGCCACGGCGGCACGCTCGTCGGTGAAAGCGGCCGCCGGCACGCACAGGCCTACCACCAACGGCGCGCGGCTCCACATGGCGGTCAGCAGCAGCAGCAGCGCGATGCCGGTGAAGTAGCCGACGGAGTCGTTGAAAGCGGCCGTACCCGGCGGGACACACGCCAGCGCGAAGGCCAGTAGGGCGGCCACGATCCGGTCGCCCGCCGCCCGGTAGATCAGCAGAGCGGCCAGGGCAAACAATCCGAAGCCCCCCATGAACTGCAGCGCAAACAGGTGGTGCAGCTTCAACCCGAACGTCCAGGCCAGCAACGGCATCGTCAGGCGCAGTTCGAGCTTAGCCGCGTGCATGTGGGGTTGGTGCTCCTGCGGCGTCAGGGGCGCTTCGATCTGTTGGCGGAGCGCCTCCCGTGTGTACGTGGGGTAGACAAGGCCCGTCCGGCGGAGCTTCGAATCCACACGCGACAGCGCTTCGCTGCCGCCTACCCATTCGAACGAAGGGGTAGCTACGCATAAGGTCAGCACTCCCGCGCACAGGGCCACCCGCCACCACCACCCGCCGCCGCGCGTGAGGCGACCAACCGCCGCGTAGGCCAGGATTTCGATTCGTTGAAGGCACAAAAGCATTGTATAGGAATGGCCGGCGTCTCGGTTAGTTTGAGCTTATAACGAGAGGCATCACCCAGCGAAGGGCTTGCAGTGGCAAGGGGGCATGCCAAGATGTTATGTCTCCGATCAAAGAAAGGTTTGGAAAAAGCAGACACGAAAGGCACGTGCCGAGCAATAGCATCCTCGACTCCTCCCGGGCGAGCTCTTTCCGAAGCACCGCAAGTGCGACGAATACGGAGGGTGTCAGGTACGCGGTGCTGCGGGTCAAATCGAATACGCTTGCGGCAATTCCCGTCTGCACGATTATTAGCCCAGCGAACGCACCTAAAAACAGGTAGCGGCGACTCTGAAAGAGTATAACCACCGCCCCGAGCAGAACCAGCCACCAAAACTCCAATCCACTGAACAGGCCCAGCGGAATCCATGGGTAAATCGCACTCCACGTTTTCCACCCAACATTAGTCTCCGCGCCAACGGGTGTGTTCAGGCCGTAGTGCTGCTGTAGCCAGAGACGCAACCCACCGTACAGCAACGCACCCACGCCTACGGCCGCCGCCCGCCCGTAGGCCGCACGGCGCTCTTTGGGATTTGTAGCTTCGACGGCGTGATACGTCCACCAGAGAAAAACAAAACCGGTAGCCACCGCCCCGCGCTCGTCGGTGAAGGCCGCCGCCAAGACGCACAGCGTTATCAAGACTGGCATTCGGCTCCACATGGCCAGCAGCAAAAACAAATAAGCGATGCCATCGAAATAGCCTAGTGGATCTGTAAAACAAGTATTACCTGGGTGCGACCAACTCAAAGCGAGCACCGCCGGCACCGCCGTAGTTCGGTCGTTGAAAACCCGTTCAGCTAGTAGCGCCGCTATTCCGAGCAGTAAAAGACCACCGACAAATTGAACGGCGAGCAGATGCTCAAATCCGAGTCCCAGTACGTGCCCGAGCACCGGCATGGTTAGCCGCAGGGCACGCTTGGCCATGTGCGTGGTGGGAAGGTGCTCCTGTGGCGAAAGGGGCGCTTCGATCTGTCGGCGTAGCGCCCCTGTCGCCGGTTCGTGATTGTATCGAAAAGTAGGTGCGCTCACCAGGCACGACAACAAGCTACTCAGCAGCGCCACACGCACCCACCAATAACGCCCGCCCGTCAGTCGGCCGGCCAACCGGTAGGTCTGTGACTCCACTCGTCGAAGCGCGGCAAAGAGCATTCTTCTCTGAAAATTTTCGGTGTCGCGAATTCGTCGGGCCTCACACCATCGCCCACAGTTGCATCGCCCAGTCGGCCATCCTCAACGGGAGCGGCCCTCGCCAGAACGGTACGGAGCTAATCATGTTGACCGTGGGCAGCAGCAGACAGCTCAGCACCAGGCCGAGGAAGAAGAGCCGCCGTTCGCGCGTGGTCATCGCGTCGCGGAGGGAGAGGAGCGCCACGAGCAGGGCCGGCAGCAGGTAGGCAGCGCTGCGCGTATAGTCCGTCACGCTGGCGGCCACGGCCGACTGCACGACGACCATCCCGCCGAACATGACCAAAAACCAAAGACGCTGCCGTCGGTACAGCGCCCACATCGAAACGCCGATCAGTATCCAGAATGCCTCCAAACCCGAAAGTAGACCCAGGGGAATCCACTGCCGATACTCGCCCCACACGCCCAAACCGACGAGGGCTCCCTTGCCCACGGGCGTACTGAGGCCGTATTGATTTTGCACCCACAGGCGCAGCCCGCCGTAGAGCAGCGCCCCGACCACGGCCGCCGCTGCCCGCCCGTAGGCCGCACCGCGCTCCTTGGCGTCGGTGGCCTCGACGGCGCGGTACACCCACCAGAGAAACACGAAGCCGATTGCCACGGCCCCGCGCTCGTCGGTGAAGGCCGCCGCCAACACGCACAGCCCGACGATGGGCCAGGCGCGCGTCCACATCGCCAGCAACAAAAGCAGATGAGCAATACCGTCAAAATACCCGACCATGTCGGTAAAACACGCACTGCCGGGCGGGGCACACGCCAGACCGGCGGCGAAAAAGAAGGCGGTCGTACGATCCCCAAAGACTTGGTCCGTCAGCAGCGCAACCAAGCTCAGCAAGACAAAGCCGCTCACGAAGAGGAGGACAAACAGATGCCACAGTTCCAGGCCCAGCACGTGGCCCAGCAGGGGCATCGTGAGGCGCAATTCGCGTTTGGAGGCGTGCGAGTCGGGCAGGTGCTCCTGCGGGGTGAAGGGGGCCTCGATCTGGCCGCGCAGCGTGGTCAGGACGTCGGCCGGGCCGTACTCAAAAGAAGGGGTGTTGACCACGAAGGCGAGCAGACCAGTGAAGAGTCCTACGCGCAGCCACCAGTAACGCCCATCGACAACGCGCCCGGCGAGGTAGTGAGCACCGGTGTCGGTCCGGCGAAACGCGTCAAAAAGCATAGGAAAGCAGAGGGAGTTCGACGGCGCGGCACTGGCCGTACCCCTGCGCAAATTAGCGCAGGGGAGTCGAACCCCCGGCGGGCAGCAGCGGCTGCATCACCGTGTCGGTCACGAGCGGCTGTAGTTCGGGGTGCGGCGCGCGGGCGTCGGGGCGGGCGGGGCGGTTCAGCAAGTAGAGCCCCAACAGCAAACTGACCGCCAGCAGCAACCCGGCGAAGAGCTGCGTCAGGCGGCGGCGCTGCGCGGCCCGGGCGTGCTCACGCTGCAAAGCGCCGAAGTTGCGATGGTTGCGGATACGCCCGCTGGTGACGTGCTCGCGTCTGATCTTGATCTGGTGGCGCGTCATTGCGGCGTAGCGTCGAACATCTTCCGCAACCGGGCCAGCGTACGGTACACGCGCATCTTGGCGGCACTCTCGCCCAGGTCAGTCAGGTAAGCGATCTCCTGAAAGCTCTTCTCCTCGAAGAAGCGTAGTTGCAAGAGTAACACCTCGTCTTCCGACAGGCGTTCTAAAAATGTACTTAGCAGGGCGAGCCGCTCTTCGACGAGTTCGTCGGGCGTTTCGGCGGGCAGCCAGCGGGCCAGTTCGGCAGCGTCGGCGCTGAACACGGGTGCTTGTTTGTGCTGCCGGTAGTGCTTGCGCACCTCGTTGCCCGCAATGCGGTAGAGCCACGCCAGCAGGGGTGTGCCCCGATACTCGAAACGCGGCAGGTTGGTCATGGCCTTCAGAAACGTCTGCCCCGTCAGGTCGGCGGCCAGCTCTTCGTCGTAAGTGCGCCGCAGCACGTAGCGGAAGATCGTCTCGTAATGGCGATTGTAGAGCACCTCGAAGGCCGCCGGGTCGCGTTGCGCGGCGACAATCAACTGAGCCTCTTCGGTGAGGATCTCCTGATGAGAAACAGTATGGGGCAAAGCGAGGACCATTGGCAGGCGTGTTGCCCCCTTAACCCGACGCGGGTGGGTCCGTCACACGTGCGCCCGAAAAATCTCAGTTAATCGTCCGCGCGGTTCGGCACCTCTTTCAGAAATACCGCCAACTCTTGCGACGAGTAAGTGCCGTATGCGTCGACCAGCGTGCCTTTCTCGCCCGCCTCGGTTTCGATGGCATAGACCACCGACATATCACCGGTGGCACTGTCGCCTTCGAAGCGGTGGTACTCGACGATAGCCAACTCCTCAGGCTCGAACGCTTTGTCGGAGGCGTGCGCAAAGCTCATCTTACCGTCCTCGAACTGGAATTGTCCCGTATAGCCGCGTTGGTTGAGATTATTGATGGCTTGCACGAGGGTTTCAAATTGGTTGTTGGGCATGGGTTTGTTTGAGGGGGCTGGATGACTAAAAAAAAGATGGTCCGACAGACGAACTGCCGGACCATCTTCATAAAAGGTGTTTGATCACAAGGATCGGACTAGCCTTCGGTTTCGACCTCCACCTCAAATGAGCGGTCGATCTCTTCGAACTCACGGTCCAGATCAGTCATGGCCTGGTCGACTTCACCTTTGAACTCTTTCCACTCGCTCGAAGTGGCGGCTTGAGCGCGGTCCAGCCGCTCGTCAAGGCTATTTTTTGAACGCTGCAGGCGGTCCATGGCCGACTGGTAGTCGGCACGGGCCTCTTCACCGGCTTCGTCCATCTCGGTGCGCAGCGAAGCCATACGCTCCTCGATACGCTCGTCTTGAGCTTCTAGGCGGGCCACATACTCGTCGCGCTCGGCCTCAAACTCTTCCTCCACCATCTCGGCATCGTTCTCGTCGTAGGCGCGGTCGCGCGAGTCAACGTCGGCACAAGAGGTCAGGGCCATGCCGCCGATTACCATCAGGGAAGCAGCAAATTTCAGGAAGGGGATTTTCATAATCGTAGGGTATTGATAGTCTTAAGTTTAGGGCGGTGACTACACCGCAAAGCCGCTCGGAAAAGTTGCAGCGACTCATGGGTGCCTTAACGATTCTCGGCGGCGGCAGGTTACTCTGCCCGATATTTTTTTTTAGGTGACGGGGCAGTCGGCCCGGACCAACTCGGTACGCTTCGCCCTGAGGACAGGCAAGGAATGCGCCCGCCACGCCGCCTAGCTTTGTGCCCTGATATGACTCCAATGGAACTGCTCATTTTCACCCCCCACCCCACCCCGCGTCACCGTTACGTCTTCGCTCTGCTCTTTGAGGAGATGCTCGGGTTTGAGTTGCGCTGGACCGAAGACGTCGGCACGTTCGAGGCGGCGGCGGGGCCTAAGTTCTCGTACGCGCAACCGGCCGACGGCCCCGCTGATTTTGAGGCGCACCCCCTGCTCTGGGAGCGGGGCGTAAGCCTTCAAAACCAGTTGCCGATTGAGGGCGAACCCTGCCCGGTGCGGGGCGGGCGGTGGTCGTTCGACCCGTTCGCGGCGGCGTTCCGGCTCGTCACGCGCTACGAGGAGTACCTGCCCCACGCTCCCGACGCGCACGGGCGCTTTCCGGACAACGACAATTGGCTGGTGCGGCGCGGGTGGGCCGACCGCCCCCTGGTGAACGAGTGGGCGGCGGCGCTCTACCG
>JBARYS010000052.1:0-7699 GCA_049648155.1 Catalinimonas sp.
TCTTTTTACCGACGCAAGCACCCCCATCCGGTCATCGACCGCCCGTACGGCCTGCCGCGACTACTTTACAACTACTTATGCACTACCTACCACAATTGCTCTTCGTGATCCTGCTGGCCGCGATGGGCTACCTGATCTTCCGCCGCGTGTCGCGCATTCGCGGCAACATCCTGATGGGCCGCCCCGAAGACCGCTCCGACCGCCCCGCCGAGCGGTGGCGCGCCATGGCGCTCTTCTCGCTGGGGCAGAAGAAGATGTTCAAGAAGCCGCTGGTGGCCGTGATGCACTTCTTGCTCTACGCCGCCTTCATCATTATTAACCTGGAGGTGCTGGAGATCATCCTCGACGGCATCTTCGGTACGCACCGCCTCTTTTTCCCTTACCTGGGCGCGGCCTACGGGCCGATTATCAACTTTTTCGAGCTGCTGGCGCTGGGGGTGATCATCGTTTGCGTGGTGTTCCTCGTCCGCCGCAACGTGAAGGGCGTCGGACCCAAGCGGCTGCACGCCGACTTCCACCGTGAGATGCGCGGCTGGCCGAGCCTGGACGGCAACTTGATTTTAGTGTTCGAGATTTTGCTAATGATGGCCTTCCTGACCATGAACGCGTCGGACGTGGCGCTGCAAAACCGGGGCTGGGGGCACTATGCCGAGGCGCAGACGGGCGGTTTCCTGATCAGCCGGTTTCTGGTGCCGCTCTTCGAGGGGTGGGAGAGTACGGCCGCGCTGGTCGCCTACGAGCGCGCCGCCTGGTGGATTCACATCACGGGCATCTTGGCGTTCGCGCTCTACGTGACCTATTCGAAGCACTTGCACATCGGCTTGGCGTTTCCCAACACCTACTACCAGCGGCTGGTCCCGAAGGGCGAGATGAAAAACATGGACCGCGTGACGCAGGAGGTAAAGCTGATGCTCGGCCTGCCCGTGGAGACGCCGCAGAACGGCAACGGCGCGGAGAGCAACGGTGCGGCGGCCGAGGCCGAAATCCCCCGCTTCGGGGCGAAGGACGTGCCCGACCTGACCTGGAAGCAGATCATGGAGGCCTACACCTGCACCGAGTGCGGGCGCTGCACCGACGCCTGCCCGGCCAACCTGACGGGCAAAAAGCTCTCGCCGCGCAAGATCATGCAGGACGTCCGCGACCGCGCCGAAGAGATCGGCGAGCTGCGCGCCAAAGGCGAGACCGACGACGGCAAGTCGCTGCTGGGCGACTACACTACGAAGGAGGAGCTGATGGCATGCACCACCTGCAACGCCTGCGTGGAGGCATGCCCGGTGCAGATCAACCCGCTCGACATCATCCTGGAACAGCGCCGCTACGTGGCCATGGAGGAGGCGCAGACGCCCGCCTCTTGGAACGCCATGTTCCAGAACGTGGAGAACAACTTCGCCCCCTGGGCCTTTCCCGCCTCCGACCGCTTCGCTTGGGCCGACGCCCTGAAAGAAGAGCCGAAGAATAGAGACGCGGCGTCGTAGCCGTTCGCCGCGCCCGCGATGACACTCAATATTTATCTGCGCTAAAACATAAGCAGACTTGATAAGTAGGTTGTTAGTCGACTACGGATGGAAAATTCTATCTCGCCCGGTGTACATCGTTGAAAAGCCTTGCCGGCCGGGCGGCCCCGCCGCACCTTGTCCTCTCGAATGTGCGGGTCTCTCCCCGCACGTTCGAGTAAGGCATTGCCTACGTTTGTCGAGTTGCTGCTGCAACACTTCCACAAGTTGGCTAATCTCAGGCATGGGGCAGGGGGCGGTAAGTGGAAACTTCCGATTTGACACCAAAAGCCAACCAACAGCCGACTTCTGATACCTTCTACCTTTTTGTCGTGAACTTAACTAACCGATACAAATACCTCTTGCCCTTGCTTGGAGCGGGTGCGGCGGCCGTGGCGACCACCGTGGCGTCGGCGGTGCGGGCGCACCGACGGGCGCGTCACCTCCCGCCCCTGCGCACGGCTGAACGCGTTGACCTGGACCGCTACTTGGGCACTTGGTACGAGATCGCCCGCCTCCCGAGCGGGTTCGAATCGGGCTGCACACAGACGCAGGCCACCTACACGCGCAACCCCGGCGGCGACCTGCGGGTCATCAATCAATGTGTGCGCAACGGCCGCCGTCGCGACGTGCGTGGTACCGGGCGGGTAGTGGACGCACCGCGAAACTCGAAGCTGAAAGTGACGTTTCAGTGGCCCTTCGCGGGCGACTACTGGATCATGCGCGTGGGTGACGACGGCAGCGGCGGGCCGTACGCGTACGCGCTGGTGGGGCATCCGTATCGTGAATACCTCTGGATTCTGGCCCGTGAAGAGTATCTGGACGACGATGTCCGCACCGAACTACTCGCTTTGGCGCGCGATGAGGGCTACGAGGAGCTGGAAAGGCTGGTGTGGCGCGGCGCAGAAAATTCTGTTCCGGAAGGCTAATTTTTCACCTTAAAAAGTAGGAAAGCCTAAAAGTGTCTTCCAGCGCCCCCTATCCCACAAAAACATCACAGGGTAATACTGTAAGTAACAACTTTAATTTCTCGGATAAGTTTGGTAGCTTAGCCTCCAACCACCACTAGTTCATACCGTGAAGACCTCCCTACTTACGTCTTCCACCGAGGATTGGGACCTGTTTCGTGAAGGAGACATGGACGCCTTCGGTCGGATTTACTGCCGCTACTACGAGCGTCTCTTCAACTACGGCCGCCGCCTTTTGTTGGAGAATGAGGCCACCGAGAACCAATTGCACGACCTTTTTCTGAATTTGTGGCAGCGGCGCAAACGTTTGCCCGAGGTCCGTACGGTAGAAGGTTACCTGCTGGTCATCTGGCGACGTCAGATCTTCCACGACTTCAAACACGCCCGCCGGTTCTCGGTCGACTACTCCGACGAAACCGCCGGAGGATTCTCCTTCTCGCCCGAAGATTTCATCATCGAGCAGGAGAGCCAGGAGGAAGTTCAAGCCGAACTAATCGCGGCCCTGAAGTGCCTGACCGAGCGTCAGCGCGAGATCATTTATCTGCGTTATTACCAAGGACTCACCCTGGAGCAGATCACCGACGCCATCAGCATCAACTACCAGTCGGTGAGCAACCACCTGCAGCGTGCCTACAAGACACTGCGGCGGCAAAATTCCCTGCGGAGCGCTCTAGAGTTTTCATAGCGACCACGCCTGGCGAACGGCGAAATCTTAAAACACGAGCAAAAAGACTTGCTCAGGCACCGCCATGGCCGTGCCCGGGCAGGTCTTTTGTTTGGCGGCAGGAACCAGCCGTCCCCCGACTGATTTTCTCAATTTGAGACCGAGCACCTAGCCAAACCTCCCCCCCAGGCCTCCAAACCCCTCGCGAAGTGCGTACGGCCATACTACTATACAAACCAAAAAAGAGTGACTCGATTCTCGTATGTTATGGTAAGGCAAAACCAGGCTCTGTCTAAGCGCGTCATTGACCAGCAATTAGGCAGCATACATCGCTTAGCGACAATCTGGGTTGCGCCCGATAGAAGCTCCAAGAATGGTTTTTTTAAAGAAGATGCGATTGCCTCGTGCCGAGTGGCCGTTCCTCCCCCGCACCGCCTGCTCCCGGAGCGAAGGACACAAAAAAGCTTGGGCAGCATCCGAAGATTCTGCCCAAGCTTTTGGAGGCGTTCGCTCCGGGAGCGGGCCGTCGGTTAGTAAGTGTTGATACTATTGGTGCGGGTGTCGACGTCGGGGTCGACCATGATCACCTGCTTCTTGGGGGGGCGTTCGTTCGCGCTGACAAACGTCTGTCGCCGGCCCTCTTTGTACAGTTCGCGGCTACAGAGACCAGTCTCCACCCGCCAGCGGAAGAAGGGGTTTATTGCCCGGTATTCGAAGTCTTTTTTGTCGACCAGGTGCACCTCCACGCGGCGGTTTAGGCCCAGCACCGTCGAGTCGTTCGAGATCACCAGTGTGCGGCCTTTGGCGACCGTCTCGGTACGGACGTGGCTTCCATTTACGCCCCGCTTGCGCAGGTACTTGCGGACGGCGTCGGCGCGCTGCTCGGCTATCTGACGGCTGTACGTGGGCGACCCGCCCGAAGAGTGGCCCGTCAGGATGACCCGGAGATCTTTGTCGGCCTTCAGACGGCCGACGGCCTCGTCGAGGTCGGAGTAGTGCTCTTCCGGCACGCGGTGCTCATCGCTGCCGAATCGAATAAAGGCGATGCCCGAAGGAGTGGCTAAGTACGCCTCCGTGGCGAGGGCCGCCGCCGACTGCCGCAGTTCGTAGCGCTTCATCAGGACCCCGGCGCTCTCGGCCCGCATGCGTTCCTGATGGCGGTGATACCCGGGAGCGTCTACTTCGATGGCGTACTCATGTCCGGTGGTCAGTTGTAGAGAAAATTTGCCGTTCTCGGCGGGAGCAAAGCGCCCCACGTCGTCGTTCTCAGGTAGGGTTTGAAAGCGGATGGTGGCGTCAAGCGGCGCGCCCGTGTGGGCGTCCAGCACTTGGCCTTGCAGTTCAAGAATTTTAGATGCGTATGTGGGTGCGGCGAGGAGCACCGCGAGAAGAAGTATAGTCGGTTTCATGACGTATAAATAAAAAAGGAAGGAAGGAAGGGTCGCGCCTAATGTCCGTTTTAGGAGTCAAGAGGCCGACTGTCGACACGAAAGTTGTGAGCTGTGGTAACATTCGCATATCCACCTTACGGCGGGCGCTGCGGAATCGTTGCCGGTTTGTGTGTACCTACGTGAAATATTTTTCGCCGGACTTCGCGCAGAAACTCCGGCCCGAGTTCCGCAGAGATCACCGCTTGCTCCGCCGCGCCGTTACTTTTGAAGGATGACCCCACCCGCCCGGTTCAGGATTTACCGCTCGTCGGCCGGCTCCGGCAAGACCTACACGCTCACTCGCGAGTACCTGCGGCTGGTGCTGGTCGAGCCCGCGCGTTATCGTGAGGTGCTGGCCGTGACGTTCACCAACAAGGCCACGGCCGAGATGAAGGAGCGCATCGTGGCGGCACTTTACAAGCTGCGCCACGGACGCGCCGGGGGGCTGGCCCAAGAGCTGGCCGACGCCACCGGCCTGCCCGTCGGCGAGCTGCCCGACCGCGCCGGGCGGGTGCTGGCGGCCCTGCTGCACGACTACTCGCACTTCTCGGTGTCGACCATCGACAGCTTTTTTCAGCGGGTGTTACGGGCGTTCGCCTACGAGGCGGCGCAGAACCTCAACTTCCGCCTGGAGCTGGACTCCGGCCAGGTGATGGAAGAGCTTACCGACCGGCTGATCATGGAGCTGGGGCCGAACCCGGAGCTGACTCACTGGCTGATCCGCTTCGCCGAGGAGCGCGTGGGCGAGGGGCACAAGTGGGACTTTCGCGGCGACCTGCGCCAACTGACCAACGAGGTGCTGAAGGAGCAATTCCGGGGGTTCGAGCGCGACCTACCCACCCCTGAGCGCACCCGCGAGGAGCTGAAGGCCCTCTACGACGACCTGGAAGCGCTGCGCACGGACTTTGAAGATCGCCTGCGCGACGTGGGGCGGCGGGCCGAGCACGTGATGGCGCGCCACGAGCTGACTCCGGTCGACTTCATGCAGGGCGAGCGTGGGGTGGGGGGCTTCTTCCGCAAGCTGGCCGCCGGGCAGATCACCGACACAAACGGCAACCCGATGGTGAGCAACAGCTACGTGCAGAAGGCACTGGTAGAGGACGCCTGGTACAAAAAGAAATCGCCCAGGGAGCTGGAACTGCGCGGGGCCATCGACGCCCCCGACGGGCTGCTGGCGCTGCTCCAAGAGGCGGCCGACTTCTACGCGCAGGAGTTTCCGCGCTACCGTACCGGGCGCGAGATCCGGCGCTTCCTCTACGCCTACGGCATCCTGAGCGACCTGACCGAGCACCTGCGGAAGTTCCGCGCCGAACGCGACGTGCTGCTGATCTCCGACGTGGCCCACCTGCTGCACGAGATCGTCGGCGGCAACGACGCGCACTACATCTATGAGAAGACCGGCGCGCACTACCGCCACTTCCTGATCGACGAGTTTCAGGATACCTCCGGCCTGCAGTGGGAGAACTTCCGCCCGCTGATCGTCAACAGCCTCGCCGAGGGGCACGACAACCTGATCGTCGGCGACGTGAAGCAGTCGATCTACCGCTGGCGGGGCGGCGACTGGCAACTGCTGCTCCGCCGGGTGGCCGACGACGTGCCCGACCACGAGGCCGTGGCGCTCAGCCGGAACTGGCGTAGCGCGCCGCGTGTGGTCGAGTTCAACAACCTGATGTTCTACGCCGGGGCGGCCGTGCTGCGCGAGCACCTAATGCAGGAGGTGCAAGCGCTGCCCGTGCCCACCGAATGGGCCGACAACCTGACGGCGCAACTCACCGACGCCTACCGCGAAATCCGGCAGCAGGTGCCCGACGGCAAGGCGTTCGATCACGACGGGCACGCGCAGATCACGTTCGTGGAGGGAGAGACCAAGGGCGAGTGGCAGGAGGCCGCTCTGCTGGCCGCAGTGCAACGCCTGGAAGAGCTGCAAGCGTGTGGCTACGACCCGGCCGACGTGGCCCTGCTGGTCCGCACCAAGTCCGAGGGGCGGCGGCTGGCGGAGTTTATGCTCGACTACGCCCGCACCGAGGCGGCACAGCCGGGGTGTTGCTATGACGTGATCTCGTCGGAATCGCTCTATCTCTACCGCGCCACCACCGTGCGGCTGCTGATCAGCGCCCTCCGCTGCCTGAAGAACCCCCGCGACCGGGTGTCGACGGCCCAACTGCTGCACGACTGGAGCGCTTACCTATGCGACCGCGACGGGACGCACTGCTTTGAGGTGCCCGACGAGACGGCCGACCCCGCCGAGCTGGAGGCGCTGCTGGGCGAGCACCTGCCGCCCGGCTGGATAGCGCAGCGGGCCAACCTGAGCCGGCTGCCGCTCTACGAGCTGATCGAACACCTGGTGCTGCTCTTCGCCCTGCACAAGCACGCCGCCGAGCGCGCCTACCTACAAGCGTTCTTGGACGCGGTGCTCGACTACGGCCGCCAGGAGAAGACCGACGTGCCCTCGTTCCTGCAGTGGTGGGACGACCGCGGTCGCTACGCTGCCCTCCGTGCCGCCGGGGGCCGCCGCGCCGCCACGATCCTGACCATCCACACGGCCAAGGGGCTGGAGTACCCGGTGGTGCTGGTGCCCTTCGCCGACTGGGACCTCGACCACGGCAGCCACCAGACGAACGTCCTCTGGATTGCCGCCCGCCGCGAGCGGCCCTTCGATCGCCTCGCGCGCGTGCCGGTCAAGTACGGTACGGCGCTGCGGAGTACGCTCTACGCCGAAGAGTACTTCGCCGAACAGACGCAGGCCTACCTCGACAACCTGAACGTGCTCTACGTGGCCTTTACCCGCGCCCGCGAAGCCCTCTACGCCTTCGCCCCCCGCCCCGGCGCGTCGCAGATCAAGCGGGGTGACGTGTCGCTGAAGCGGGTGGGGGGGCTGCTCTACCGCGTCGCCCCGCTGATGGCCGACGGGGCGGCGGGCGACTGGGACGCCGAAGCGAACACACTCACGTGGGGCGTGCCGCCGCCCTGCCCGGAGCAGAAGCAGCACGGGGGCGGTCCCGAACAACTGGTCCCGAACCAGTACACCCAGGTGTCGTGGCGCACCAAGCTGACCATCAAGTCGGAGGCGGAAGCGGCGGTCGACCGGATCGGCGGGGAGGAAGACGGCAACCAAGAGCAACTGCTGCACGACCTGCTGAAGTC
>JBARYS010000053.1:0-3912 GCA_049648155.1 Catalinimonas sp.
AAGCACCACTTTGTGCCCGCCCTGGAGCCCAACGCCGAGCGGCTGCTGCACGAGGTGGAGGGGCCGCTGATTCCGGTGCTGACCGAGATGGAGCTGGCGGGCGTGCGCATCGACTCCGGCGCGCTGGGCGAGCTCTCCACCTCGCTGGGCGATGCCGCCGCCACCCTCGAGCAGCGCGTGCACGAGGCGGCGGGCGAGGTGTTTAACCTCGGCTCGCCGAAGCAGTTGGGCGAGATCCTGTTCGACAAGCTCAAGCTCAGCGACAAGCCCAAGAAGACCAAGTCGGGCCAGTATGCCACCAACGAGCAGGTGCTCTCGGCCTACGTGGCCGACCACGCCATTGTGCGCGACCTGCTCGACTACCGCGAACTGCAGAAGCTCAAGTCGACCTACGTGGACGCGCTGCCGGCGCTGATCAACGCCCGGACGGGCCGCGTGCACACCTCGTTCAACCAGGCCGTGACGGCCACCGGGCGGCTCTCGTCGTCGAACCCGAACCTGCAAAACATCCCCATCCGCACGGAGCAGGGGCGCGAGATCCGCAAGGCGTTCGTGCCGCGCGATGCCGACCACGTGATCCTGGCGGCCGATTATTCGCAGATCGAGCTGCGCATCATGGCGGCCTTCAGCAGCGACGAGAGCATGACGCAGGCGTTCCGCGAGGGGCGCGACGTGCACGCCACCTCGGCGGCAAAGGTCTACGGCGTGCCGCTCGACGAGGTCACCCCCGAGCAGCGGCGCAACGCCAAGACGCTCAACTTCGCCATCATCTACGGCGTGTCGGCCTTCGGGCTGGCGCAGCGCCTCTACCTCTCCCGCCAGGAGGCCGCCGCCACGATCGAGGCGTATTTTAAGGAGTTTCCTGCCATCAAGGCGTACATGGACGACGCCATTGCCCGGGCGCGCAACGACGGCTACGTGTCCACGGTGTTGGGCCGCCGCCGCTACCTGCCCGACATCCACTCGCGCAACCCCACCGTGCGGGGCTTCGCCGAGCGCAACGCCATCAACATGCCGATCCAGGGTACGGCCGCCGACATGATCAAGCTGGCCATGATCCGCGTGCACGACTGGATGCAACGCGAAAAGCTCCGCTCGCGGATGGTACTGCAGGTGCACGACGAACTGGTCTTCGACGCCCATCGCGACGAGGTCGAGACGCTCCAAGAACACGTGGTCGCCTACATGCGCGACGCGCTGCCGCTGGCGGTGCCGATGGAGATCGGACTGGGGACGGGGCAGAACTGGCTGGCGGCGCATTAGGGGGGGTGAGTCACAACTGCCCCGACACCATGATAGACCTGTTTCCTAAGAAGAGTTAGAGGTGATCGTTGCCCTTTCGCGTCGCGGGAAATCTTAAACTTCTAAAGTCCAGCACATATCTATACTTGACGAACAAGTCTATTCATTATTAGAAGGCAAGACCTTTGTCTAAAAATTGTAATATCTTGTCTACTGAATGAATCGCTTCGTAGGCGCTTCTACCCTTCTTCCAGCGCCAGTGTCAGGTCGATGAACGCTTCGACGCTCAACTGTTCGGCGCGGCGCTCCAGCCCCTCCGGCGGCGGGCGGTCTTTAGGCAGCATGGGCTTCAGGGCGTTACGCAAGGTCTTGCGGCGCTGGTTGAAGGCCATCTTCACCACTTGAAAGAATCGGCGCTCGTTGCACGGCAGATGCGCGCGGTCGTTGCGGCGCAGCCGGAGCACGCCCGACTTCACTTTGGGCGGCGGCCGGAACACTCCTTCCGAGACCGTGAAGCAGTACTCCACGTCGTAGAACGCCTGGAGCAGCACGCTCAGGATGCCGTACGTCTTGCTGCCCGGACCCGCCGCCAGCCGCTGGGCCACCTCGCGCTGCAACATGCCGACCACCTCGGGGAAGTGCTGCCGGTGCTCCAATACTTTAAAGAATATCTGCGACGAGATGTTGTAGGGGAAGTTGCCGATCAGGGCCGTGGGGCCACCGGCGAACACCTCGCGCAGGTCGGTGTGGAGGAAGTCGGCGTGGTGCAGGCGGGGTTCGAGCGCGGGGTAGTGCGTGCGCAGGTAGGCCACCGACTCCTCGTCGACCTCGATCAGCCAGAGCGGTTCGGGGCGCTCGGCCAGGTACTTAGTCAGCACACCCGTGCCGGGACCAACTTCGAGCACCTGTTGCCAGTTTCCGTGCCCCGTGAGTTGGCCGACGATGCGCTCGGCGGTGCGCTCATCGTGCAGGAAGTGCTGACCGAGGTGTTTTTTGGGGCGGACGTTCGACACGCGGCGGGGGCTGGGTCGTGTTGACATGGAGGGTGGTTTCACGGTTTCGCGCGTCCTTTTGCGCGTAGTCAAGTCGCTTGAGGCGGGCGATGGCGGGGCCGCCTAGGTAGCGCGTCGGCCCACGAAAGCGGCGCAGAATACGCGTAAAAAGCACCGAAAGCATCAGCAGGCTCCAGGCCAACACGACCTAGGCAGAAGAGATGGCTGCGACACGAGCACCGCAGCGATGGGTAGGGCTGCGCCCGCTACGCCGGCTCGTAGGTGAACGGCAGCTCCGCGCCCACTTGCTCGTGCCAAGGCAGGCCCCACGTGCCGAGTTCGGCCAGAAACGGGTCCGGGTCGAACTCCTCGACGTTCCAGACACCCGGCTTCCGCCACTTGCCCGTGAGCAGCATCTTCGCGCCCAGCATGGCAGGCACGCCCGTGGTGTAGGCCACCGCCTGCGCGCCGATCTCGCGGTACACGGCGGCGTGGTCGCAGTTGTTCCAGATGTAGTAGCTCTTCGCTTCCCTACCCTTCGTGCCGCAGATCATGCAGCCGATGGAGGTCTGCCCCACGTAGTTCTCGCCGAGCGAGGCGGGTTCGGGCAGCACGGCCTTCAAAAACTCAAGTGGCACGATCTCCTGCCCCTTAAAGTGCACCGGGTCGATGCGCGTCATGCCGACGTTTTCGAGCACGCGCAGGTGAGTGATGTACTCCTCCGAAAAGGTCATCCAAAAGCGGGCGCGCCGCAGCGTGGGGAAGTTCTTCGTGAGCGACTCCAGCTCCTCGTGGTAAAGCAGGTACGACTCGCGCGCGCCGATCCCGGGGTAAACGATGGGCTGGTGCACCGACAGGGGGTCGATCTCATGCCAGCCGCCGTCCTGCCAGTACTTGCCGCGCTGCGTCACCTCGCGGATGTTGATCTCAGGGTTGAAGTTGGTGGCGAAGGCCCGCCCGTGGCTGCCCGCGTTACAATCGACGATGTCGAGGTAGTGCATCTCGTCGAAGTGGTGTTTGGCGGCGTGCGCCGTGAATACGCCCGTCACGCCGGGGTCGAAACCGCAGCCGAGCACCGCCGTCAGCCCCGCCTCGCGGAAGCGGTCGCGGTAGGCCCACTGCCAGTGGTACTCGAACTTGGCCACGTCCTTCGGCTCGTAGTTGGCCGTGTCGAGGTAGTGCACACCCGTTTCGAGGCAGGCGTCCATAATCGCCAAGTCCTGGTAGGGCAGCGCCACGTGGATCACCATCTCGGGCCCGAAGTCGCGGATCAGCGCCGCTAGTTCGGGCACCTGGTCGGCGTCCACACGGGCGGTGTGCAGCGGCGGGGCGTTCGGGATGCGCTCACGGACACTGGCCACGATTTGGTCGCACTTCGATTGGGTGCGGCTGGCGAGCATGATCTCGGAGAAGACTTCGGGCTGCGCGGCGCACTTGTGGGTCACGACGCTGCCCACGCCGCCCGCGCCGATGATGAGGACTTTTGACACGTAAAGAAAGAGGTTAAGAGAACGAAACAGATGCCTATACTGCCGTTTCACGGCCCGACGGCAAAAGGGTTGTCTATGAAGGCATACGCACGTCTTCGGCCCCCACGACGGGGCGCAGGTAAGTGTCGACGAACTCCCCGACGAACGCCTTGACTTCGTCGCGCAGGCCGATGAGCGCGTCCGAGGCG
>JBARYS010000054.1:0-2010 GCA_049648155.1 Catalinimonas sp.
CCCACAAGCGAGCGTACGAGTGCTTCGGCGGGAGCGTCGGCCAGGCACGCCGGGCACCGCCGGTAGGTCATCACGCAGTCGAGCAGGTCGGTAAGTACGTGGAGCAGTAGCCCGACGCCCAGGGTGCGGTACGGCCGGCGGAAGCAGAGCAACACCCCGTAGCCAACCACGGCGGGGAGCGTGTGCAGCGGGTGTAGGCCGACACTGCAGCGGTCCGCCTGAAAGACCGGGTCGGCCAGCAGGTGGTCGAGGTCTATCGCCATCGAGGCGAGCAGCACCAAGTACGCCCGCCACCAGCGTTCGCGGAAGCAGAGCCGGGCGACCAGCAGCGGAAAGCCGAGGTGTAGGAAGTAGTGGAGCAGCGTCTGCATAAGCACCGGCGGCCCTGAGTAGGTCGGGGTCGCGCTACGCAAGTTCCCCTTCTCCGGCCGTTTCTGCCCACACCCTCTGGTCGTACTTCGCGGCGCATCTGCTCTAGCATCATCAAATGATTTGTAAACCCTCGCCACCAAAACCCTATCAGGACTTACGATATCTCGCGGTGACACACCTCGGAGGTCTCGCTGACGACGGCCAGCGCGACCGAGGTGTTCGTTGGTTGTTCTTTGGAAACAGATCGTAAGTCCTACCTACAAAGACCGGATGGCGACGCGTTAGTAGCCTTTGTGGGATTCTCGGATGAGATAGTTCAAGACGACCTAATAAAATCGACCACCGGGGTACTTGAGGGGCATTTCTGACGAAGTACCGTTTGCGGACGGGTCGTAGCCGACGCGAGGCGGCTGGGTGAGGTTCGTCCGGAATGTCGACAACCTGGGGCGAGAATCGCTCCCGACTGCGCCCGGCACACCACCCGCCGGCGCTGGGGGTTAACTTTGAGATCAACCCTAGCAGACTACCGACACAACGCCGGACTTTACCCACCGGCTCCAACCCTCCTATAAGCCCATGAAGCACCTTCTGACCGCTCTCCTCCTCTTGACCGGTACCGCCGCGCGCGCGCAGGGCTTTATCTCTTACTTCACCGGTAGCCGCGACGACGCCGTCACCTCCCCGCAGGGGGGCGTTTGTTTGATGGGCGGAGCGAGCGAGAACGACCAGGCCATGCGCTGGTTCCTGACGCGGGCCGACGGCGGCGACGTGTTGGTGCTGCGCGCGAGCGGCTCGGACGGCTACAACGACTACCTGTTCTCGGAGCTGGGCGTGACGGTCAACTCGGTCGAGACGATCGGCTTCATCGGCGGCACGGCGGCCAACAATCCGGCTATCCACGACAAAATCCGGCGGGCCGAGGCGATCTGGTTTGCCGGCGGCAACCAGTGGGACTACGTCTCCTACTGGCGCAACACGCCCGTGGCCGACCTCATCAACGAGGCCGTGCGCGAACGTAGGGCGGTGATCGGCGGCACGAGCGCGGGCATGGCTATCTTGGGGCGCTACTACTTCTCGGCCGCCGAGGGCACGGTTCAGTCGGAAGACGCGCTGCGCGACCCCTACGACGAGGCCGTACAGGTCGACTCGACGAGCTTCCTGCGGGTCGACCACCTGCAAGACGTCATCACCGACACACACTACGACAACCCCGACCGCAAGGGGCGGCACGTGGCGTTCCTGGCCCGCGCCCTGGCCGATTGGGGCCTACCCGCGCGGGGCATCGCCTGCAACGAGCACACCGCCGTCTGCATTGACGAGGAGGGCACGGCGCGGGTCTACGGCGACCCGGACTTCCCGGAGCGGGCCTTCTTTCTACAGACCAACTGCGAGCCGGCGGACCCAACCCCGGAAGTGTGTCGCCCCGGCGAACGCCTAGAGTGGAACCGGGACGGGAGGGCCGTGCGCGTGTACCGTGTGGACGGCACCCCGAACGGCACGCACACCTTCAGCCTGCGGGATTGGCAAACGGGCAGCGGCGGCACCTGGCAGCGCTGGTACGTGGAGAACGGACGCCTGCGCACGGCCGCAGGCGAGCCCGTCGTGTGCGCGGTCACCTCGGCAGGCGGCAGCGAGGCC
>JBARYS010000055.1:0-1564 GCA_049648155.1 Catalinimonas sp.
CACCACGCCGTCGTACGGCCCCAGGTCACGTTCCCAAAAGGCGGGCAGCGCGGCCGTGGGCCAGTTCTTCGCCCCAAAGTCGCGCCGTGCCCACCGGGCCTCGTCGCCCCGGTAGCCTTGGTCGAGCGCCTCCACCCGCGCGGTCCAGTCGGCCAGCGCCCGCTCGGGGTCGGCAGGCACCACCGGGGCGGCGTCCGCACGCGCCTCGACCTCCGCGATCTTCTGCTTGTAGACGGGCAACTGCGCGCGGAGCTGTTCGGCCGAGGTCCACGCTTGGGCGGGTGTGCCGCCCCACTCCGTTTGGATGACGCCGATGGGTACGCCCAGATGCCGATGCAGGTCACGGGCGAAGAAGAACGCCACCGCCGAGAACGCCGGAGCCGTGGCGAGCGAGGCGGCTTGCCAGCCGGTGGTCTCGATGTCGCTGAGTGGGGCGTTGGCAGTGCGGTTCGTCACGTCCAGAAAGCGCAGTTGCGGGAAGTCGGCGGCGGCCAAGACTGAGTCGTAGCGCGGCAACAACTGCGAGAGCTTCCACTCCATGTTCGACTGCCCCGAAGCGATCCAGACGTCACCCATCAGCACGTCGCGAAACGTGCGGTCGTTCACGCGCAATTCGTACGGCCCCCCGGCGGGCAGCGCGCCGAGCGTGGCTTCCCAGTACCCTTCCGCGTTGGCCTTCATCGTGGTGCTTCGGTCGGCCAGTTGCAACGTGACGTCTTCGTGCGGATCGGCCCAGCCCCACACCCGGACCGGACGGTCGCGTTGCAGCACCATCCCGTCGGCGAAAAAGGCGGGCAGCCGTACCTCGGCCCGCAGACCGGAGGCCAGGAGCATCGAAATGAGCAGAAGCGAAAGGGGGTGGTGGCGCATGGACGTAGGGAGATGGTGAAAGGCGATATTACCAAATCCCCACGATCCCCGACCGATGTGCGTCCCCCCCCGGTAGAGGCGCAAAATATTGCGCCTCAAGCTCAAGCGCCTCACGCGCGCCGGGTGATCAACCCGAAGCCGCCGCCACGCCCGCCAGGTAGCCCGTGGTCCAAGCCGCTTGAAAGTTGAAGCCGCCCGTGACGCCGTCCACATCCAGCACCTCCCCGGCGAAGTAGAGGCCCGGGTGGCGACGGCTCGCAAACGTCTTCAGGTCCACCGCGTCGAGGGCGACGCCGCCGGCGGTGACGAACTCCTCCTTAAACGTGGTCTTGCCCCGCGCCGCGAAGGTGCCGCGCCGCAGCTCTTCCACCAGCCCGTTCGTCTGCTGCTTCGTAAGGTCTGCCCAGCGCGTGGCGGCCGGCAGCAGCGCCCGGTCGAGCAGCGCCCCCCAGAGGCGTTGCGGCAGCTCCAGGTGGCCGTGCGTGCCGACCTGCTGTTTGCCGTGGCGTCGGCGCATCTCCTGCACGTACCGCCGGAGGGTCTCGTCGGTCTCGTTCGGCACCCAGTCCACCCGGAAATTGAAGTGATACTTCAAGTGGTGCAGCCGGGTGGCCTCCCACGCCGAGAGGCGAATCACGGCCGGGCCACTGAAACCCCAGTGCGTCAGCAGCACCGGCCCCGCCTGCTCTTGCTC
>JBARYS010000056.1:0-3089 GCA_049648155.1 Catalinimonas sp.
GCGCAGCTCGTCGGCGTACTGCGCCAGCTTCCGGCGCACGAGCAGCTGCTGGTGTTCGGCGCGCAGGTCGGCGATTTTCGCGTCCACGTCACGCGTTACCTCCTCGTTCTTGGCGTGATAGTCGGCGAACGCCTCCAGCCCCGCAAAGGCCTTCGACTGGTTCAGGCGCTCGCGCAGTTCTGATAATGGTGCCTGGCGGCGCTCGGCCATCTGCCGGTGCTCTTCCTGACGGCGGCGGTGGTCGTCGCGGTACCGCCGGGCTTCGCGGTGCCAGAGCAGCGCCTCCCGGCACTCGGTCTCGTCGTCGGCCCGCTGCGCGCCGGCGTCCAGCGCTTTCTCCAACTCAACTAGCCGTGCTTTGGCGGTGCTGCGGCGGGCCTCGCGGGCGGCGTGTTCCTGCTGCCGGTGAGCCTCGGCGGCCGACACCCGTGCTTGTTCGACGCGCAGGGCGGCCAGCACCAACAGGTGGTCTAGGTCTTCGATGATCTCCCGGCGGCGGTCGCGGGCGTCGTGTGCGGCACGGGCGGCGGCCAAACGCCCCTGGGCAGTTTCTAGGTCCTTCGCGAGTTGCGCCCGCCGTTCGGTCAACGCGGCGAGCTGCTCTTGCTGTCGCGTGCGGGCGTCATGCAGGCGGCGGCGACTCTTCATCTTGGTGTCGAAAAAGGTCAGCGCCCGCTCGTAGCGGCGCAACTTCTCGGTGCGGGCGGCGTGGTCAGTCTCCCGCTCCGCCAGCACCTGCTCCTTGGCTTCGGCGGTGGCGATGCGCTCGAACAGGCCGCGCAACTCTTCCAGGCGGCGGCCGCGCTCGTCGAGGCGGCGCAGGTGCATCTCTTTTTCCACCACCTCGTCGCGCAGCTCCCCGGCGCGGTGCTGGTGGGTGAGCAGCTCTTCCTCGCGCACCTCGCCGATCTCGGCCAGTTGCCCTTCGAGCCGCCCGATGATCTGCCGCGTCTCGGCCAGCAGGTGGTTGGTGTTGGCGTGCAGGTCGAAGCGGTGCAAGCTAAACAGCTCCTTGAGCATCCGGCTGCGTCCGGAAGAGGTCTGATCGATAAAGTCGCGGAACTTTCCCTGCGGGATGATGATCGTCTGCATGAAGTTCCGGTAGCTCATGCCGATCAGCGGGGTGGCGTCCTCCACGCTGTCGAGCGGCTCCCACCCCTCGTCGGCGTCCCAGCGGTAGAAGGTGCGCTCGCGCACGCTCACGTCGTCGAAGCAGTTGCGGTTGCGCCGGGCGCGAAAGAAGAAGCGGTACTTCTCCTCGTTGCGCGGCCCACATCGAAAGATGAAGTCGATCTTCATCTCGTCGCTCTGCAGGTTCATCATGTTGTAGTAGCGGTTGTCGCGCTGCGAGAGGCGGTCGCTCTGGTGGTAGAGCACGAACATGATGGCCTCCAGGATGGTAGACTTACCGCTGCCCACCGCCCCGAAGATGCCGAACAGGCGGGCGTCGGTGAGGGCGGCAAAATCGATCTTTTGTGGCTCCCGGTAGGAGTAGATGCCTTCGAGGGTAAGGTGAACCGGAATCATGGAGAGAAGGTACGAACAAAAACGCGGGCGGCACCGGCGGCACCCACCCGGAACGGGGCCACGAAGTTCGGCAATGTGGGTGACGAACGCCGCCGTATGAGGCTGACGGCAATCAGGAGAAGACCGGGGGCAGAGAGGCCAAACTTCGGTCTTACGTCTTTCTGCCTCCCGCCGTCGCCCTACTGAATAGTCTGCCGGTAAAGGGTGCTGTTGCCGGCCTGATCGGTAACCTCCAGCACCAGTTCGCCGCGCAGGGCAGCGCCGGGGCGGCGGGTTTCGGACCAGAGGCGGGCCTGCTTGTAATCGTAGTTCATCAGCAGCCACTCGCCGCCGAGCGTGGCGCGGTAGCTCTTGATGCCCGAAAGGTCGTCGTGGATGCGGAACTCGGCCCCCCCACGGTCGGCGCGACGCAGGCGGATGGTCGGCGGCGTGTCGTCGGTGGCCAACACGAAGCGCCCAAAGTGGCGTGTTTTGAAGCGAACGGCCCCGTCGGCCCGCCACTCGCCCCCCTCGAAGGCGCGCGACCGGCCTGCCTGCCGATAGACGTGTGTCTTGGCGCGGTCGGCGGGCGTGTGTGGGTACCAGGTCACGTCCATCGTGCCGCTCACCGGCTCCACGTCGGGGCCGAAGTGCAAGTGTTCGCCGTTAGCGTCGGCCTCCAAGAAGAGCGTGTCGAAGAGTGCCCCCGCCGGGATGCTCAGGGCCAGGTCGTCGGTGCGGTAGGTCAAGGGGGCGTCGGGTAGGAGCATCGCCCGGTAGGGCAGGTTGAAATTCTGTCCAGCGAAGTCTACCGAGTCAGGCACGCCCCGCCGCAGGTCGTGCAGGTAGACGGTGGCTTCGCCCTGGGCGTAGGTGGCGGGCAACACCAGCGCCTCCGCGCCGGCGTAGGCCACCGCCGGGCGCGCCTCGACGGGCAGGTCGTGGGCCGTCAGCCGGAGGATGTTACCGAAGCGGGCGTATTCGAAGCGCGGCGCTTGGTTGGGGTCGACGGTCGGAGAGATTACGCCGTCGGGGCGGCGGCCGCGCAGTTGCAGCGTCAGGGTGGCGGCGTTCTGGTACGTGTCCCAGCAGGTAATCTCCACCTCATAGTCGCGCTCCTCGTCGATCCGGATGCGGCCGCGTTCCGGGCCGGTGCGGTAAATGGGCAGCTCGTTGCCGTCGGCCACGTAGCAGCGCTGGTAGCGGTGGTTCTTTTCCTGCCACACCTCGTAGTTGACGTGCACGTTGATATCGCGCGTGCGGTCGTAGGTGAAGCGGTCCAGGTGGTGGTAGTAGACCTCCCGGCCGTCGACTTTGACCTCGACGCACTGCACACCGTTGCGGTTGTAAGAGCCGTCGTGCTGGTCGTAAACGTCGATCTCAACGCCCAGCGTACCCCACGCCTCGACAGGCCGCTGGTAGAAATAGCGGCTGCCCCGCCGCAGCGGCACGGCCTCCAGGTCGTCGAAGGTGCCGCCGAGGCGGGCGTCGATGCCGAGCGGGCGCACGGCGAAGCGGCGGAACACGGGCGGCACGCGGTCGGTGATCTCGTCGAAGTCGAAGCGCAGCGGGTTCAGCACGCC
>JBARYS010000057.1:0-2309 GCA_049648155.1 Catalinimonas sp.
CGTGTGGCCCACCCAAAGCCCCAACGCGCTGGCCCCCAGGCCCCACATCAGCTCCGGCACCCGCCCGTGGGGCAGCGGCCCGTAGGTCATCAGCCCCCACACGCCGATGCCCGCCAGCATCGACAGCAGCGCGCCGGTGGGGCGGGGGCGGGGGCCGTACAGCCCGGCCACCAGCGGTACGAACAACGACACCAGACTGAAGGCCGACGACTCGCCGACCAGCTCGTAGATGTCGGCCCGCAGGTTGGCCAGCACCGCCGTGACGACCGTGATCAGCACCACACAGCCGCGCATCAGGCGGAGGAACTGCCGCTCGTCGGGGTGGAACATCGGGCGCAGCAGGTTCTCGGCCAGGATGGTGGCGGGGGCCAGCACCGCGCCGCTCGTGGTGCTGAGGATGGCCGACAGCAGTGCCCCGAAAAAGGCCATCTGCAACGGCAGGGGCGCTTCGGCCAGCACCAGGCGCGGCAGTAGGCCCTGCGGGTCTTCGGCCAGCAAGTCAGGGCGCAGCACGCGGGCCGTCAGCGCGATGAACAGCGGCAGGGCGGCCACGGTCAGGTAGAGTCCGCCGCCCAGGTAGGCCGCCCGCACGGCCGTACGCTCCGAGCGGGCGGCCATGGTGCGCTGAAAAACGTCTTGCTGCGGAATGGAACCCAGCCCAATGGTGATCCAGGCGGCCACGTAGGCCAGCCAGCCGTCCCACGAGCGCTCGGGCAAGAAGCGGAAGAAGCCGTCGGGCACGCCCTCGAGCAGCGGCGCAACGCCCCCCGCCCGCCCCGTGAGGTCGACGGCCAGCCAGAGCAGCCCCCCCATGATCACGCACGTTTGGAGGAAGTCGGTGATCGAGATGGCCCACATGCCACCCAGGTACGTGTAGATCAGCACCGCCCCCGCGCCGATCATCACGCCGCCCCAGAGGGGCACGCCCGCCAGCGTCTGGAACAGCACGCCCGTGGCGACCAACTGCGCGGCGATCCACCCGAAGTAAGAAGGAATCAGCAGCAGGCTCGCCACCACCTCGACGCGCCGCCCGTACTGCCGCCGGTAGAAGTCGCCGAAGGTGAGCAGGCGCATCCGGTAGAGCGGCCGGGCGAAGAAGGCCCCCACCAGCAGCAGGCAAAGCGAGGCCCCGAACGGATCTTCGATCACGCCGAGCAGGCCGTGCGCGACGAACTCCGACGAGGCCCCCAGCACCGTCTCGGCCCCGAACCAGGTGGCAAACAGCGCTGAGGCGGCCAGCAGCAGCGGCAGGCGGCGGCCCGCTAGGGCAAAGTCTTCGGCGTTGTGCACGAAGCGGCTCGTCAGCGCGCCGATCAGTAGGGTGCCGCCCAGGTAAGTCAGAACGGCCGTCAGCAGCATGGCGAAGCATCGGCGGACAAAGTGTCAAAACTCACGGACCACCGGGCTGTTGTTGAGGTGTGTTGCTTCAACGTCTCTCTAAACCTTTCTGCAATCTTAACCCAATCGTGTTATGGAGAACATGGAAAACATTTTCAGCTACACCTCGGTGCAGTACGAGCTCATTGCGCACATCCTCGTCTTCGGCGTGGGCGCGCAACTGGCCGGGCTGGTCTACTTCGTGCTGACCATGAAGAACACCGCCCCCCGCTACCGGCTCTCGTCGGCGCTCTCGGCGGTGGTGATGGTGTCGGCGGCGCTGATTCTCTACAACCAGCAGATAAGTTGGAGCAACGCCTTCGTTTGGAACGGCGCGGCCAAGTTGTGGGAGCCCGCGCCGGAGGCCAACTTCTCGAACGGCTACCGCTACGTGAACTGGAGCATCGACGTGCCGATGCTGCTCACGCAGTTACTCATCGTGTTGGGCATCTCGGGGGCCGACTTCCGCAAAAAATGGATCAGCTTCGTGATCGGCGGGCTGCTTATGATCTGGACCGGCTACGTAGGGCAGTTCTACGAGCAGACCAGCATCGCGAAGCTGTTCGTCTGGGGCGGCATCAGCACCGTATTTATGGTGTGGGTCTGCTGGATCGTGGGCGACACCATCTTCCGCACCGCGCCCGCCATGCCCGGCAGCACCGGCCAGATGGCCAAAACGGTCTTCTGGCTGCTCATCATCTCCTGGACGCTCTACCCCATCGCTTACCTAGTGCCCTGGTTCGCCCCCTCGGCCGACGGCATGGTGATCCGTCAGTACTGCTACACGTTCGCCGACGTGGTCTCGAAGGTGGTCTACGGGGCGATCCTCACGCAGATGGCCACCGAACGCAGCGCCCTCGAAGGCTTCGAGCCGGCGCGCGCCTCGCTTGGCATGAACGACGGCGTGGTGGCCGCCGATTCGGTGCGCATTG
>JBARYS010000058.1:0-4996 GCA_049648155.1 Catalinimonas sp.
AGGTAGAGCAGCGTATCCTCACCGTCGCTACCCTCGCCGTAGACGCCGATGTCGATCCAGACGGCCACGGCCAGGGGCGTTTCGTTGCCCAGGCTGTCGGCGCGCAACTTGCGGCTGCTCACCGCCAGCGTCACCTCCCACACGTCGTCGCCCAGCACCCGGTAGGTAGCCTCCTCGGTCTTGTTCTCGAACAGCGTGATGGTCTCGAAGAAGTCTTCGATCAGGTAGCCGAGGCTGTCGGGCGTGGCGGCGCGGAGGTGCTTGAGCAGGTCGAGCGAGGTCGGGTAGATGTCTTCGCGGTAGGCCCACTCGTCGCGGAAGTCGCGCAGAGCCCGGTTCACGGTCTCCTCGCCGAGGTAGTCTTGCAGCGCGTACATGATCACCGAGCCCTTGCGGTAGTGGATGTAGCCCTGCCCCTCCACCTTTTCGAGGGGCTGCTCCTTCTTCGCCTCACCGGTGCGGCCGCGCAGGTAGCTGTCCAGCTCGTAGCGGAGAAACTTCTGCATCTGCTCGGCGGGGTAGTTGTTCTTCATCACCATCAGGGCCGAGTACTGCGAGAGCGTCTCCGACAGCATCGCGTTGCCGCGCACGCCCGCCTCGGTCACCTGGTGGCCCCACCACTGGTGCGCCACCTCGTGGGCGGTCACGTAGTAGTTCAGGTCGATGTCGTCCTCATCCATGTTGAGCATAAAGCCGATGTCCTCCGAGTAAGGCACCGTGTTGGCGAACGACTGCGCGAACGAGGCATAGCGCGGGAACTCCATGATCCGCAACTGGCGGTACTGGTAGGGCGCGAACGCCGCCGAGTAGTAGGTGAGCGCGTCCTTCATGCCTCGCATCATCCGGTCGAGGTTGAAGTTGTGCTCAGGGTGGTAGTAGATCTCCAGCGCCACTTGTTTACTCGCGCCGCTGTCGAGGGGAATCATAATCGAGTCGCGGCGCACGTCGTAGGCGGCCGACACCACCGAGTAGAAGTTCACCATCGGCGCGTCCATCTCGTAGCGGAAGTGCCGGCGCGGGTCGCCCCGTGGCCCCTCCTCGGTCCACTCGCGTTGCAGGTAGCCCGGCACGATGGCGATCTGGTCGGGCGCGGTGCTGACGGTCATGCCGAAGCGGATGCGGTCGGCGTCGTCGCCGAACAAGCTCTGGTGCAGGCCACGGGGGTCGTCGCGGGCCATCATGCGCTCCTGCTCGGGCAGGTCGTACTCACTGCGCTTCTCGTCGCTGCCCAGCTCCACGCCGCTGTTGTAGCCGAAGGTGGGGAAGAACTCCGTGTTGTTGAAGAAGGTGCCGTTCTGCACCACGCGCGTGCTGCTGCCGCTCTCGCGGAAGCCCCGCGTCTCGAAGCGCACGCGCCAGTCCATCCGCATCGAGTCGCCGGGGGCCAGGGGCCGCTCCAGCCGCCAGATTTCGTAGTCGTAGGCCTCCACGCGCTCTTGCAGCGTCGCCGGGCGGTCGAACGTGGGCGCGTCGTGGGCGGCCTCGTCGTTGAGTGCCCACTGCACGTGCAGCGCTTCGACGGGCCGGTCGGTCTTGTTCTTCAGCACGTAATGACCGGCCGCGTTGAAGTCGCGCGACTCGGGGTAGAGGTCCACCTCAGCGTCAACGGCCACGATCTTGGGCTGCGGAATGAACTCGTACTGCTTCAGTTGCCGCTCGTACTCGGCCTGCAGCTCCTCCTGCGCGTCGGAGTTGCGGTAGGTGTTGACCACATTCGTGTTGTAGTAGGCGTAGAATCCCGTGCTGACGAACACCGCCGTGCTGAGCAGCGTGAAGATCAGCAGCGGCCGCGTGAGGCGCAGCCGCCCCACCTGCGCGCGCGTCTTGATGAGGGTGTCGGCCCCGCGCACCGAGAAGTAGACCGCCGCCGCGAACAAGACCAGCGCGAAGGCCAGCCAGTAGAGCGAGAACCACGAGAAGGGCGTCACGTAGTGGCCGTAGCGGTTCATGGCCGAGAACGTGCCCAGCCCGCCCGCACCGAATTGTAGGAGGCTGTGCTCTACGCCCACCGACTCCAGAATCTGCATGGCGATGAAAAACGTCACCATGATGGCGTAGCCGACGAACTTGTTGTTCACCATCACGTGGACGAACAGCCCCAGCAGCGTGTAGAGCAGCAGCGTGGCGAACAGGTCGGTGTAGAGCGTGCCGACGTAGAGGCCCCAGTCGACGTCGGGGAAACCCTTGATCACCTGAATCAGCGCGCCGATGCCGATCAGCATCAGATTCAGCACGGCGTAAATCAGCGCCAGCCCCAGAAACTTGGCGATCAGCCCCACGGCGTCGGGCATGGGCAGCGCGTCGTAGATCAGATTGATGCGCACCTGCCGCTCGCGCCACACCAGCTCGCCGGTGTAGAAGACCACGATGATGAGGAAGAAGAGCACAAAGTTGCTCGACACCAGCTCCAGCACCGAGTAGGAGGTCGCGTAGGTCTCGATGCCATAGCTGCCTTCGTTGTTCAGCGCCGCGATCAGGATGAAGACCAGCCCCATGATCACGATGGCGATGAAGGGAATCTCCCGGATCACCGTCTTGAAGTAAAACTTCGTCAGCGTGAGCGTCTGCTTCACGTACGCGCCCAGCCCCAGCCGCTGCGTGACGTGGGGAATCGTGATCTCTTCCGTCCGCACGCGCTGTTGCCCGGCGGCGGGGGCGGCTTTCCTTACCTTCCCCCCCCGGCGCTTCGTGAACGAGAAGACGAAGTAGGTGCCCGCCAGCGCCAGCAGCCCCACGCCGACCCAGAGCAAACGGTTCCAGAGCAGAATGCCCGTGAGCGGGATGGTCTGCGTGTTGCGCTCGGCCACGGTCCAGTACTCGGTGAGCACGCTCGAAGCGTTCAGTCCAAACGGGTCGAGCAGGGCACGCACGTCGCGGTTGTCGAGCTGCCCGGCGAAGGTGAGCGCCAGGAAGTAGAGGCCAAACAAGATCGCCCCCTGCGTGTAGACGATCAGCATCCGTCGGCTCAGCGCGCCGCCCATGAAGAAGAGCGCCCCGCAGACGAACAGCGTGGGCAGCGCCGCCGTGAAGAACGGCTGCCAGTAGTGCCAGAAGTTGAACGGCAGGAAGCGATCCGGCTCCCAGAGCACCTTGGCGTAGCCGAGCATCTGCCCGAGCACCGCCCCGCTGAAGATCAGCGCCAGGATGACGAACGAGCCCAGGAAGCGCCCGAAGAGGTAGTCGCGCTTCGTGATCGACTTAGTGAACATCAGCCCCTCGGTCTGGTGCTCGTAGTCGCGCACCACCGGCACGCCCATCACCGCCGAGGCGATAAAGACGGCAAACACCGTGACGATGCTCTGCATCTGTGCCAGCGTGAAGGGTGAGTTGATCTTGACCTTGTTGGCCGCCCCACCGATCTGCACGGCGTCGGTGGTCATGGCCAGCAGCGTCAGCAGAAACAGCAGCCCGAAGTAGATCCAGGTCGCCGGCCGACTGAGCCGGTACTTGAGTTCGAATTTAAAGATGTTCCAGAGCATGGGGGGAAGGATTGAAGGACGGAAGGATTGACTTTGACCGCGCGTAAGTCCTGGCTTTGACGACCTCAAAGGATGACCTCTGACGGCGCAGAGATTAACATCGACGACTCACAAACTACACCGCCGCCGGAGCCGGGCGCAGGGCGCCCGAAATGTGCGTGAAGTAAACGTCTTCGAGGTCGGCGGGGCGGGCGTCGAAGCCGGCGGGGGCGGTCTCGGCGTAGACGTGGATCACGGGCTTGCCCATAATCATGCGCTCCGAGATGACGGTGTGGCTCTCGCGGTATTCGGGCAGGGCGGCCTTCTCGACCTGCTTGCGCCACACGCGGCCTTCCACGGCGCTGATCGCCTCCATCGGGTGGCCCTGTAGCAGCACCTCGCCCTTGTTGATGATGGCCATGTCGGTGCAGAGTTCGCGGACGTCGTCGACGATGTGGGTCGAGAGGATCACGACCGTGTTCTCGCCGATCTCGCTGAGCAGGTTGTGGAAGCGGTTGCGCTCGGCGGGGTCGAGGCCGGCCGTGGGTTCGTCGACGATGATCAACTTGGGGTCGGCCAGCAGCGCCTGCGCGATGCCGAAGCGCTGCTTCATGCCGCCCGAGTAACCGCCCAGGTTCTTGCGGCGCGCCTCCCAGAGGTTGGTCTTTTGCAGCAGGGCGGCCACCACCTCTTTGCGCTCCTTGCCGTTGGTGATGCCCTTGAGCACGGCCAGGTGGTCGAGCAGCGTCTCGGCGCTGATGCGGGGGTAGACGCCGAACTCCTGCGGCAGGTAGCCGAGCATCTGTCGCACGCGGTCTTTCTCGGCGAGCACGTCCACGTCGCCGAAGCGGATGCTGCCCGCGTCGGGCTGTTGCAGCGTGGCGATGGTGCGCATCAGCGACGACTTGCCCGCGCCGTTGGGGCCGAGCAGGCCGAACATGCCGCGCCCGATGCGGAGGTTGACGCCGTTGAGCGCCCGCACGCCGTTGGGGTACGTCTTGGAAAGGTTCTCAATAACAAGTTCCATGATGGGGGGAATAGGTGATTGCAGTGCGGAAAGTACTACGATCGTCGCAAAACCGGACACCCATTTTTGACGGGCGGTCCGCGCGCGGGAGGAAACGGGGAATTGCGGCCGGACGTACGGCGGGCGGTGGTTTGTGCCGATGGGTGCTGAAGAGAAGCATCCGCTGCCGACGGCCCTCGGGCTACTAACTTTCTCGGCAGGGTTTGCCCCCCCTTTGTATTCCCCTCACTACTGCCTCCCCGGGCAACGCACGCTTACGCCTCCACCCGGCGAACCGAGAATATATTTTCAGCCGCCGCCTATCGGAAAGCTCATTGCTTCGAAAATTTTTCGTATTTCGCGCCTTTTTGCCGCTCACCGGAACGCAACCGAAGCGGTACTCCAGAAAGATATAACGGATGCCCATTCAGGACCCTCCCCACACGCACGGCCCCGCCCGTACGGTGCTGAACTTCCTCCGCGACCTGGTCAACCTCGACGAGGACAAGGCCGACGAGCTCAAGATCATCGA
>JBARYS010000059.1:0-3125 GCA_049648155.1 Catalinimonas sp.
CGCGTGTACCGTCACCTCCTGGGGGCTGATCAGCGCCGTACCTGCCACAGCCGTCTGGTTGGTCTCGTCGACCACGTAGGCCAGCCGACGCTCGGCATCCCAGTGGGCGACGTTGCTCGTGGCCGTGCCTACGTTCCAGTCGACGAACAGCCCCACCATGAGCGAGTCGAAGTCTTCGCCCGAGGTGTTCGTCACGCGGTACTCGTGGAGCACCATCCGGTTGAGCGATTCGTCAGCCCAGGCGTAACTGCGCTGCGCGATGCTCACCCCCGCGTGCCCCGCGTTGCCGGGGTCGTCGGCGAAGGTGGTGTAGGCCTCCTGGTGCCCCTCCTCTTTGAGGCGCAGGCGAACGGTGGTGCCGCGCGCAAAGTCGCGGTCGTAAGACCAGCGGTTGTTGCGCACACAGTCCGACACCCGCACGGGATCCCGGGCGACCATCAGCCCGGCTTCGCGCAGAATGTTGCGGGCGGGCGACCCGTACTCGAAGCCGATGCCCTGGCGCATATTGCGCGTGTCGTTGAAGCCGATGTTCCCTTGGCTGGTGATGGTGGTGCGCACTTCGTTCGCGTGCAGGTCGACGTAGTCCTGATTCATCGTGGCGAAGAAGGTAAACTTGCGGACGATCGGCTCGCCGTCGGTGCCGGCGTAGGTCAGCGTGATCTGGAACCCTTCGCGGTGCCACATGGGCGTGAAGCTTTGCACGACCATCCGGAACGGCTCGGCGTCGTTGGCCTGCACTTCACCACTCTGCAAAGGCCCCAGCGTGGCCGTGTCGGTCAGAAAGGTCACGAAGGGTGAAGCGGCCCTGATCTTGACCCCAACCACGTCGATGGGGTCGAGCAGGTTTTCCACGAAGCCGAGTACCGATACCGTGTCGCCCGGCCAGGCGGTGTTGAGCCCGTTGTCGCCGATGCTCCACTCTTTCAGGGTAACCGCCCGCAGGTCGCTGTCGGTCAGGGCGCGGTACACGTTCAGGCGGCCGGTGCCCATGGTGGTGGCGTAATCGGGGTTTTCGGCGGAGATGTCGTCGGTGGTCTGCTTGAGGCGCTCGGCCACCTGCCCCGCGTTCAGGTCGGGAAAGTGGGCGCGGACCAGCGCGGCGGCCCCCGCCACGAGCGGCGAGGCAAATGAGGTGCCCGACTGCCCGCCTATGTAGCCGGCGTTGATGTTGGTGGTGTAGAGCCCTTCGCCGGGTGCCGACAGGTCGACGGCGTCGTTATACTGCGCGAATCCTGACTTCTGGTCGGCCCGGTTGCCCACCCCCACGCTGGTGACCGACAGCACGTTGTTGTACGAAGAGGGGTAGTTTTTGCCGTTATTTCCGTCGTTACCGGACGAAGCCACCACCACCACGTCGTGCGCCAAGGCGGCATAATTGATGATGTCCTGCTCGTAGTTCGAGACACCGCCGCTGCGCCCCCACGAGAGGTTGATCACATCACAGCCTTGGTCGGCGGCGTAGACGATGCCCTCGTAGCCACGGAAGTTCCGGCTGACGTTGTCGCCGAATACCTTGATCGGCAGGAAGCGGCACTGACCGCCGAGACCAGCCACCCCGGTGGCGTTGTTGAACGTGGCCGAAGCGAATCCCGCCACTCGCGTACCGTGGCCGTGCGTATCGTGTACGTCGGAATCACCTTCCGACAGGTCGTAGCCGGCGTAGTTATCGACGTAACCGTCGCCATCGTTGTCGATACCGTCGATGGGATCGTTCACGTTGTAAGCAATGTTATCCACTAGGTCCGGGTGATCCCAGTCGAAGCCGGTGTCGAGGATACCGATCGTCACGTCGGCATCACCAGTCTCTACCGCCCAGGCGGCGTAGCTGTTGATCAGGTGGTGCATGTCCCTCCGTCGGCCGTTGGTGCTGTCGGCCTCCGGGTCTGAGGGCTGGTAGGCCATCGGCTCGTACACGTAGTGCGGCTCGGCGTAGACCACGTCGGGGTGTTGCCGCAGGTCCGCGAGCAGTCGGTCGATGTCGACGGCGGCGGGCACGTCGAGGCGGTACACCCGTGCGAGCTCCTCCCGCAGAGAGTCCGCTTTGTCATTCTCCATCGTACGGGTTCCCTTCTTGCTGCCGACCGCCGTCCAGTCGTAGAGCGGCCTGCCGAGTTCAGCGTTGCACTGCCGGACGTACGCCCGCAGGCGCGCCGCCGCTGGTGTCGAACCGGACGTGCTCTCCCCGCCGGGCGCTTTCATTTTCACGACGACGAAGTCCCACTGTGCATCAATTGCTTTTGCACTCTTTGGGGACGTTTGGGCTGAGAGTGGAAACGTTGCGAGCGTAAGGACTGACAGTAAGACAATAATAAAACGCATAGGAAAAGGATTTCAGGATCGTGATAACACCTTGCACTCTAAGCACTGGGCGATCTCAGGTCGTCTTCAGAGGTGATGTTGCCGGTGGCACTCACATCACCGGTTCGCGTCTAGGACTGCGTTCGCTGCTGACAGAACCTGTTGATCTCGTTCGACTTGTGTTATCGAAATTATCTTTTCCTAATGCCAGTAACCACTCGGAAGAAGCGAGGATGAGACGAGC
Organism: Catalinimonas sp.; assembly: GCA_049648155.1. Lineage (GTDB taxonomy): Bacteria > Bacteroidota > Bacteroidia > Cytophagales > Flexibacteraceae > JBARYS01. Next base: position 2,543 of record JBARYS010000059.1, read on the forward strand.
GTAAGGTTGAGGCGGTTTGTGGCTATCAGGCAGGCAGTCAGCGCCTAACATCATATATTTTAACTAATTATTATAATAATTATAACAAGGGGTCTATTCACTATGTAGAGGCTACTACCCGGCTGCGGCGCTAGGCAGCCACCGGCTAACTTTGTTACCACACCATCCACCTTTACACACCTACTTAGTATGCAAGCCACCGATACGACCCTGGACCTCTTGCAACGCGCCGTCGTCGCGCTGCACGAACGCACCTTCTACGCCCACTTCCCCGAGTCGCCCCGCGCTTACCCCGCCGACGCCGACGACGTGGGCCGCGCCGCCTTCGAGCGCCATCTCGACGGCCGCTTCGAAGAGTTGGACCAAACCGCCGACCATTGGGGCGGTGAAGAAGAGTCGCCCTACACGGGGCGGCCGCTCCGCGTGGTGTACCCGCTGGTGCCCGCCGAAACCCTGATCGACCGCGCGCGCGCGGCGTTCGACGGCTGGCGCAAGGCTCCGGTCGAGGCCCGCGCCGAAGTGCTGCTCCGGTCGCTCGAAGGGATGAAGGAGCGTTTCTTCGAGATCGCCCACGCCACGATGC
>JBARYS010000060.1:0-1710 GCA_049648155.1 Catalinimonas sp.
ACCTGTTCCGCTTTGTGCGCTCGGCCGCCGACCTCGCGCGCCTGCGTGGCACCTGGCTGCCGGGGGCTTAGTGCCCTTTCACGGCACTTTTGATGGGTTTCGGCGAGCCGCCGCCGTCGGGCGGTCCGGTACGGTTTGTGTACCTTCGAACTCCTTAATTTGGCACACCATATGAGTGCTCGGCTTTTAGACGCTGATTACATTTTGTCTTTTTAAATATCCAAATCAATGATCCAGAACAAAGAGAGTAAGCTTGTCCGCATCGGCATCTTTTACGACGGAGGTTATTTCTGGCACGTGAGCAACTATTACAATTACGTTCATTCGCGTCGCGCCCGTCTGAGCATCACGGGCATCCATGAGTTCATTAAGGCGCGCGTTGCCCACCATGAGGGCATCGACCGCAACTACTGCCGCGTCGTGGACGCTCACTACTTTCGGGGGCGTTTTTCGGCGCACGAGGCTAAGGAGCGCAACAAGCTCATGACCGACCGCCTGTTCGAGGACGTGCTGATGAAGGAGGGCGTGACCACACACTTTCTGCCCATGACGCCGCGCGGTGAGAAGGGCGTGGACGTCTGGTTGGCGCTTGAAGCGTACGAACTGTCGCTCGCGAAGAACTTCGACGTGGTGGTGCTCATCGCCGGCGACAGCGACTACGTGCCGCTGGTGCGTAAGCTCAACACGCTCGGCATCCGCGTGATGCTGCTGGGCTGGGACTTTGAGTACAGCGACCAGAACGACTACCGCCAGTCGACGACCACGTCGGTGACGCTGCTCGACGAGGTGACCTACCCGTTCCTGATGCACAACCTGATCGACGACAAGACGCAGCGCAACAACCCGGTGGTGAACAACCTCTTCCTCGCCGAAGAGCACCAGCCCCGCCCGAGCATGCCGCCGCAGGTGAAGGTCGTCTCGCACGAGGCGCGCCGCAGCTCGATCACGCAACTGCTGAACGGCTTCGGCTTCCTCGACGTGGAGATCAACGGCCGTAACCTCTTCTTCCACTATTCGGAGCTGGAGAACTGCGACTTCAACGACCTCAGCGTCGGCGATGTGGTGGAGTACAAGCTGGGCCGCAACGACCGCGGCGACTGCGCTCTGGGCCTGAACAAGGTCGAGTACCTCGACAGCTACGGTGATGACGACGACGATGACGACGGCGAGTACGTCTCCGAAGAGGAGGTAAACGAAGACTACGAACAATAGACACCCGGCGGCTTTCTACGAAGCCCTCGGTCCGACGACCGGGGGCGTCGTAGTATTAAGTGCGCGCGGGTCCGGCGGATCTCCGCCCGGCCACCAGCGTGGGAAGCAGCACGAAGATGACCGGCAGCGAATAGATCAGCCCGCCGCAGGTACCCGCCGCCAGCGCGAACCAGAACACCTCCGCCTGCCCTTCGAGGAGAAAGGGCGTCAGCCCCAGCACCGTAGAGAGCACCGTCAGACTAATGGGCAGCGCCTTGCCGATGAGGGCCTTGACCAACAGCCGCGTGGGGGCCTGGCGGGAGGTGCCAAGGCGGCGCTGGTAGTCGTAGAGCACGAAAATGGCCGCGTTGACCACCAATCCCCCCAGCAGGACGAAGGCGGCGTAGCCCCCTTGGTCGAAGTAAAAGTCGAACCACCCGAAGCAGAGAAACAGCCCCACGAACGAGGCGGGAATGGTGACCAGCACCAGCCAGGGCCACCGGAAGCTCTCGAACAGCA
>JBARYS010000061.1:0-4447 GCA_049648155.1 Catalinimonas sp.
CGGCCCCGTGCTATCAACTTAAAAAATTACTGCGTCTGATGCAAAAATCTATATTTTGATTCACGAAATCTACTTCTTAGACAAGCTCTAAAACTCGTGGCGCCGCGCCGCCACGTTCCAGCGCAGCGCCCCGCTGACGATCGTCGTGCTGCGGTCTAGGGCGCTCACCGCGCGCGTCACCTCGCGGCGGGTGAGGCGCGCCTCCAGAAAGAGGCGGTGGCGCAGTTGGTAGCCGGCCAGCAGGTCGGCGCGCACCAGGCGGCTGCGCACGCCCTGGCCGATCTCGTTGCCCAGCTCTTGCTCGCGGGTGTCGTAGCCGATCAGCACGTCGCCGCCCCAGTGTGAGCCGGCCGTGTCGACGCCGTAAGTGGCGCGGATCAGTTGCGCTTGCAGCGTGAGGCGGGGTAGCGGCTGGAAGCGCAGCTCGAACAGACCCTCGCGGAAGTTGGCCCCCAGCGGGTGGGCCAGCGGTTGGTTGTAGTGGGCGTAGGCCGTGTAGCGGTCGATGTGCCCGTAGGTGTAGGGGCGGGCAATGTTGAACTCGCCGCGCAGGTCCAGGTTCGGCACGCCCAGCACGTCGACCCAGAGCGCGCCCGCCTGCCCCGCCTGTTTGTTGCCCCACCAGCCCGAGCCGTCGAACACGCGGCTGAAGAGGAACTCGTCGATCACGAACTGCCCGTAGAGCTTCACGCGGCGGAAGAGCGTCCAGCGGGCGTCCAGGCCGATGATGACGTTGTCGGGGCTGCCCAGTTGCTGGTCGACGGCGCGGTAGAAGATCACCGGGTTGAAGTACTGCCACTCCAGGCGGGCGTTGGCAGAGCTGTCGGGGCCGCCCAGCACCACCGATTCGAACAGCCCCAGGTTGAAGCTGGGCGTGATGTTGAGGCTCAGGTGGTGGAAGGCGAAGTACTTACGCGGGTAGTTTTGGCTGCCCGCCGGCGCGCCGAGGCTGTTGCTGATGATGTCGGCCTTCATCTCGGCGAACAGGTTGGTGTAGTGCAGCCGCCACACGCGCGTGTCGAGCTTCAGGAAGAAGTAGTTCGGCCCGAAGTCGGACAGGATCATCGAGCGGCGGCCGTCGCCCACGAAGAAGCGGTCGTGACCCAACTGGGCGCTGACGTGGCGCGAGAAGGGGAAGGTCACGTAGCCGCGCGCCGTGATCCAGTCGTAGCCCGTCGGTTCGAGGCGCTTCCAGAACGCCTCGGCGGGCAGCGCGCGGGTCCGCTCCTCGAATGCCCCGACGTGCGCTGGGAACACCGCCTGGTTCTCGGTCAGGTAGCTGTAGAAGCCGATCTTGCCGTCAATGAGCCCGTGCAGCTCCGCCCCCCGCGTGTTGGTGTAGAGCGTGGCCGACTGGTCGGCGTCGCGCCCCACGCGCGCCTCGATTACAGGGTTCAGGTGCACCGCGAAGTGCTTGCCGGCGTAATGGTAAAAGTCGGGGCGCTGCCGGTAGAGCACGCCCAGCAACGGGCGGCGCGAGGTGGCGTCGACCGTACTCCAGTAGTGGTTGTCGGCGCGCAGAAAGTCCACGTTGAAGCGGTCGGCGCGGCTCAGCGCGTCCGGATACGTACTGTCGGCGGCGAGGTGGTCGGCAGCCCGGCCTACGCCCCAGCGCAGAAAGGGGCGCATCGACGTGTGGAACCAGGTGGCCTCCTCGCCGCCGGGCGCGCGGCGCATGCGCACGTCGTAGCGGTCTAACAGGTGGTAGTAGTCGGGGTCGAGCGGCAGGTAAGTGCCCAGCGGGGCGTCGTCGGGCGATTGGGCACGTGCCGCCGCGCACAGCATCAGAGCGAGCAGCCATAACATCCTGCGTTTCATCGCGGAAAGGTAACCACCGCCGCCCGGGGCGCGGGGGTTGGGCAACCATTCATAACCGGACGGCCGGGTCGTAAGGTCTGGGCCCAAAACGCGTTCGTAGCGCCCCGGCCCGCCCTTATCTTCGGTCGGATGCACCCGGTCGATTGGGGGGAAGCATCCCAAACGCCGAAATGTCGCTCCGGTCGGCCCGTGCGCGTGCACCGCGCCCGCCGCCGGGGGAGGGCCTCAACAGTTAATCGTCAATTCTAGTTACACGGGAAATCTGCTCACCATGAAGACCACCTACCAAACGACCTTCCCCCGCATGGCGGGCCACCTGTTGCGCCACCCCCGCCAGATCGGCGACTACCTTCGCTACTCGTTCACCAGGCACACCCCGCTGGACCTGGAGCGGCCGCAGATCGCAAGCACGGCCACGCGCTTCCTCGACCTCTGGCTGCACGCCGGCATGCGGGTGTTCGAATGGGGCGGCGGCGGCTCGACGCTCTACTTCTCGAAGCGGGTCGAACGCGTGACCACGGCCGGGAGCGACGGCGGGTGGGTGCAGCAACTGAAGACGCAACTCGCCGTGCGCGGCCGCTCGAACGTGGACGTACGCTTCCATACGTACGACCGCAAGGACGCGGCGGGCTTTGGAGATTCGGCCTTCTGCCACGCCGTCGCCGAGGGCGGGCCGTACGACCTGATCTGCATCAACGGGCCGGAAGTGGCCGGCGATCCGGCGCGCCCCGCCTGCTTCGAGCGGGCCGAGCAACACGTCCGGCCGGGCGGCATCATCCTGGTCGATGACGCCTGGCACTATGACCACCTGCACGCGCAACACCGGGCGCACTCCTACCAAGTTTTTCGCTCAGTGGGGCCGGGCCGCAAGGGGCTGGCGCGGACGGACTTCTACTACTACTGAGGCCGAGATCGTCCAAACGCCGAGGGTAAGCGGATCTGATCTTTTTAGTTAGGAATTACAATCTGTTTCCAAAAAACAACAAACCACCTCCGAGGTCTCGCTGACGACATCCAGCGAGACCTCGGAGGTGTGTGTCACCGCGAGAGATCGTAAGAGCTTGTCTAAGAAGTAGATTTCGTGAATCAAAATATAGATTTTTGCATCAGACGCAGTAATTTTTTAAGTTGATAGCACGGGGCCACCCGCGCGGCGCTATCGATGAGAAAAATTATGAAGTATGATGCGGGCTGGCCATCCGGGAAAAGATAATTATGAGGCGCAGGGGCCGCCCCGCAGAAGATAATTTTTAGACAAGCTCTAAGTCCTGTTAGTATGATGTGAACTGTGGGATACCAATAAAGTGAGGCTTGTGGGCACCTCAATCAGAGTATATAAGAACCACTAAAGCGTCATTGCGAGCGAAGCGATCTGTTCCATCAAAGAACTAGATTGCTTCGCTCGCAATGACGCTTTAAATATTGACTTCCTGAGAATATATCCTCGTTTCGGTATTTGCTGTGCTAAGGCTTCATAACGCGTATCATCTTAAAGTCTTTTACCGCCTGATGACCGCCCCCAGCTCACGTTCAAAAGCCGCCATGAGACGCTTCATCGTCTTGTCGATCTCCTTCTCCTGCAGGGTGCGATTTGGGTCTTGCAGGTGGAAGCTCACCGCGTACGACTTTTTGGCCGCCCCCAGGTTTTCCCCCTCGTACACGTCGAACACGTTCACGTCGCGCAGCAGCTTGCGCTCGGTGCGGCGGGCCAGCCGCTGAATCGCTTCGAACGTCACGTGGGCGTCGAGTTGCAACGACAGGTCGCGGCGCACCGCCGGGAAGCGAGACACCTCTTGATACGTGTAGGCGTCGTGGTAGCGCTTGGCGAGGTACTGCCAATCCAGGTCCGCGTAGTAGACCGCCTCCTTCAGCTCGACGGCCGCCGCCCACTCCGGTGCCACCCGCCCCAGCGTACCGACCGCCCGGTGGTTGAGCGTTAGGAGAAGCGCGTAGGCGAAGCGCGGGTCGTCGGTAACCTGCTCTTGCGTCCAGCCCGTTGCGCCCAGCTTTTCCAGCACAAGCACCACGGTCGCCGCCAGGTCGTGGAAGTCGGCGGGAGTGCTCTTCGCCCGCCAGCTCTCCGGCTGTTGGTCACCTTGTACGAACAGCGCCAGCCGCACGGACTCGTCGTAGCCGCCCTGCTCGCGCCGCGCGTAGGTCTTGCCGAACTCGAACAGGCGTAGCTCCGTCTGCCGGTAGCTCACGTTGCGGCGCACCACCTCCAGGCCCGAAAAGAGCAGGTCGGTGCGCAGCGTGTGCACGTCTTCGCTGAGGGGGTTGAGCATCTGCACGCGGCGGTCCGTGTGCCCCAGGCGCTCGGCCCAGTCGGCACGCCCCAACGAGTTGTTCCACATCTCGCAGTAGCCCGCCCCGGTCAGCGTGGTGCCGACGCGGCGTTGCAGTTCGAGGGGCTCCACCGGCGGAAAGGGCGAGAGAAAGTCGGCCCGCAGGTGGGGCGACACCTCCAGCTTGTCGAAGCCCCAGAGGCGCAGCACCTCCTCGGCCACGTCGGCCTCGCGGCGCACGTCCACCCGGTAGGGCGGCACCCGCAGCGCCAGCGCACCCTCGCCCGCCTCGGCGACCTCAATCTCCAGCCGCTCTAAGAGGCTGCGCACCGCCGCGCGCGGCA
>JBARYS010000062.1:0-2062 GCA_049648155.1 Catalinimonas sp.
GGTGTGGGGCGCAGAGCGGGCGCTCGAAACGGCCCTGGCCGACCCGCAGAGCCGCGAGATGGTCGAAGCCTACACCGACGGGGTGAACGCCTGGCTGCGCGACCTGCCCCGCGAGGACTACCCCGTAGAGTTCAAGCTGCTGGCCTACGACCCCGAGCCCTGGACGCCCCTGAAGTCGGCGCTGATGCTCAAGCAGATGACGGCCAACCTCACCACGGGCACCGAAGACCTTTACCTGACGCGCGCACTGCAGACGCTGGGCCGCGCTGCCGTCGACTCGCTCTTTCCGCGTCACCCGTACCAGACGGACCCGATCATCCCGCAGGGAACGCCTTGGAACTTCACCCCGAAGCCGCGCCCCGCCGCCCCGCCCGACTGGACCGCCGCCGCCGTGCGGCACCGCTTCCCCTACGCGCCCGACCCCGACAACGGCAGCAACAACTGGGCAATCAGCGCCGAGCGGTCGGCCACGGGCTACCCCATTCTGGCAAACGACCCGCACCTGGAGCTGAGCCTGCCCTCCCTCTGGTACGAGATTCAACTGCACGCGCCGGGCGTGAACGTGGCGGGCGTCTCGCTGCCGGGCGCACCGACGGTCATTATCGGCTTCAACGAGCGCATCGCCTGGGGCGTGACCAATGTCGACGCCGACGTGCTCGACTTCTACGAGATTGACTTCGTGGACGCCGCACGCACCGAGTACCGCCATGGCGAAGAGGTGCGGCCCGTGCGGCTGGTCGAGGAGCGCATCAAGGTGCGGAACCACGGCTTCGAGCTCGACACGGTGCGCTACACCCACCACGGACCGCTGGTGTACGACTCGGCAGGGGCGACCTCATTCAGCCGGCGCATCCCGGCGGGGCTGGCCATGCGGTGGATCGCCCACGACCCGAGCAACGAGTTCCTGACCTTCCACGCGCTGAACCGCGCTACCAACTACGAGGCGTTCACGGCCGCGCTCAGCCACTACGTCGCCCCGGCGCAAAACTTCGTCTACGCCGACGCCGACAAGCACATTGCCCTCTGGGTGATGGGGCGCTTCCCGCTGAAGTGGCCCGAGCAGGGCAAGTACGTGCTCGACGGCAGCAACCCGGCGCACGACTGGCAAGGGTGGGTGCCCGCCGCACACAACCCACACGTGCTCGACCCGCCGCGCGGCTTCGTGAGTTCGGCGAACCAGTCGTCGGTCGACTCGACTTACCCCTACTACCTCAACTGGGAGCAGGCCCCCCTCGGACGCGGCGCGCGCATCAACGAGGTGCTGGCCGGGATGCAGAACGCCACGCAGGACAGCCTGCGCCGCTTACAGAACGACAACCTGAGCCACCACGCCCGCGCCGCGCTGCCCCGGCTGCTGGCGGGCGTCCGCGCGGACGAGTTGACGCCCGAGCAGGCGGAGGTGCTGGACGCCTTCCGCACGTGGGATTTTCGCTACGAGGCCGACGCGCGCCTACCGACGGTGTTCGACGCCTGGTGGGACACCTACGTGGCGGCCGTCTGGGAGGACAACCTCGGCGACACGCTGCTACGCTACCCCTCGCGCGTCACCACGCTGCACCTGATCGACAGCTTCCCCACCTCGCCCTGGTTCGACCTCGACAGCACCCCCGCCCGCGAGACGGCCGCCGACCTGGCGCACACCTCGTTTGCGGCGACAGTCGACACGCTGGTGAGCGAGCTCGGCCCTTGGGGCGACGACTGGGCCTGGGCCGACACCAAGGGCACGAACGTGCGCCACGTGGCCCGCCTCGACGGCTTCGGCACCGACGTGCTGCGCATGGGCGGCGGCAGCGGCATCCCGAACGCCACCAAACGCACACACGGCCCCTCGTGGCGCATGTTGGTCGAGACCGGCCCGCGCGTGCGGGCGTGGGGCATCTACCCCGGCGGCCCCTCGGGTAACCCCGGCAGCCGCTACTACGACAATCAGGTGGAGACGTGGCGGCGCGGCGAACTCCGCGAGATCGTCTACCTGCGCGGCCCCGCCGAGCAACCCGACTCGACGGCCGGCCACCTGCACCTAACCACCGCCGCCGGTGAGTGACCTCGCTACTCTCTACCG
>JBARYS010000063.1:0-2444 GCA_049648155.1 Catalinimonas sp.
AAGTGGCGGAAGGCGGCCAGCAGCGCCACCAGCGGCCCGCCGGCGTCGTTGCTGCCCAGCCCGTACAAACGGCCGTTGCGCTCAGTCGGCGTGAACGGATCGTACGTCCAGCCCAAGGCCGGGCGCACCGTGTCGTGGTGCGAGTTCAGCAGCAGGGTGGGCGCATCCGAGGCGGTGGCCTCGGCGCGGAGCCAGACGTTGTGGCCCCGCCGCCGGGGAGCGTAGCCGCGCTCGCGCAGAAACGCCTCGATCAGGTCGGCCGTGTCGGCCTCTTCACGGCTTAACGACGGCGTGGCGATGAGTCGCTTCAGCAGTGCGATGCTTTCGTCGGTGTACGCCGGTAGATGGGTGGCAACGGTGGGAAACATCAGCTACAAAGGTAGAAGCAAAGAAAAGGCATGTTTGTTTTGTAAACTATTCTAATTATGTATAACACAGTTGGAATGCTTTTACATCGTGCACGTGCGAGAGGAGAAGAGTTTCACACGTACTGAGCCAGCCCTTCGACCGATAACCCTTCAAAGTCCGGTATCTGTAGCACGGTGTCGGTCAGCTCTTCCGGCGGGTGGGTCGTCGTGACGCCCACCACCGGACAGCCCGCCCGGCGTGCCGCCTCTACGCCCGAAAGCGAGTCTTCGAACACCAGGCATCGTGCGGGATCGAAGCGCAGGGCCGCCGCCGCCCGCCGGTAGATCTCTGGGTCGGGTTTGCCCCGGTCGAAGTGCGACTCGTGCAGGATGGTCGTAAAGTAGCGCGTCAGGTCCGTGCGGTCGAGGGTGAAGTCTACGTTGGCGCGCGGTGCCGACGTGGCAATGGCGTACGGCACACCGAGGGTTTGCAGTCGGTCGAGAAAGGTGCGCAATCCCGGCAGCGGCGCGACGGCCTCAGCGTACATCTCGCGAAACAGGCGCTCTTTTTCCTCGGCGTAGTGCCGCACGACTTCATCGCTCAGGTCACGATCCGAAAAGACGTTGGGTATCCACTCGCGGTTGTTGCGGCCGAAGACCTTCTCTCTCAGTTCCGCCTCGCCGAGATCGTAGCCGTACCGCCGTATGAACGCCAGCAGAGACCGCTTGTGGTAAGGATTGCTGTCGACGATCACGCCGTCCATATCGAAGACGAGGGCGAAGGGCTGCATCGGAAAGGGGGTAAGTGAGTGAGCAGGAGCGAAGGTAGGCGAGACCGCCTCAGAAATCCTCTTGATGGACAATGATCTATTATGATCAGATTGCGATCAAGATCAATCAGCTCGTAATCACCTCTATTTTCTGCTCTTGGAGGGCTTTCCGTACGCTCTGTCCGTCGGGGTGATCGTCGGTGATGACCGCGTCGAGATGATCAGGCGGACAGAGGGGCAGCATCTCCCGGCGGCCCAGCTTCGTGTGGTCGACCAGCAGCGAGATACGCCCGCACCGCTGCATCAGCGTACGCTCCGTCTCGGCGATCAGCGGGTGGGCGCTCGTCACCGCGTCCGGCGTCACCCCTCCGGCCGAGAAGAAGGCCCGGTCGGCGTGGTAGAGGTTTAGCTCTTCGTTCGTGCGCGGCCCGATCATCACGCCCGCGTCGGGCAGCAGCATACCCCCAATCAGAAAGACGTCCGCCCCCCGCTTCTGCGTACGCTGTTGGTCCACCTGGAAAGCCAGCAAGAGCGAGTTGGTAACGATTCGTACCGGCCGGTTTGCCAGCAGGGCGGCCAGCTCCATGGTTGTGGTACCACTGCCGATCATCACGATCTCGCCGTCCTGCACGCGTCCGGCGGCGGCGGCGGCAATGCGTTTTTTCTCCTCCCGCCGCGTGACCTCCCGGTAATTCGCGGGCAGCATGTTGCCGGTCGGCGTAACCTCGTTTGTGCGCACCGTCACGCCGCCCCACGTACGCCGGACTTTCCCCTGGTCCACGAGCACCGTAAAGTCCCGCCGCACCGTGGCGGGGGAGGCATCGCACAAATCCTGCGCGTCCTCTACCGACAGGTCCGGGTGCTGCGAAAGGTACTCGCTGATGAGAGCAAAGCGTTGTTCCTGCGTCATACCGCAAAAGTAGCGGTCACCAAGAGATCGAATTTGATCATTTATGATTAATTATGATTTACCTTCTGAGACTATTCGTCAGAGTTTACATGTAGATCATTCGCAGCGCCTCCGAGGATTCGACCTCCGAGTTTCGTCCGAATGGCACGTCGGGTTTTCAGACAGCTGCAACGGTAGATTACAAATTATGGCCACAACGTAAACCGGTCGACGTGCCGGATGCCATTCAAAGCCGTCAAGTAGAGAGGCAAGATCTTGCCTCTAGCGACAGAGACGCAAGATCTTGCCGCACGGGCGTCCCCGGGCTCACACGCGTCGGCCCGCGTAGATATGGATTAATGTTTCGCCTTCCCCATGCGCCGAGAACAGCGTCGTTACACGCTACCGATCGAAGGATGACGGCGAAACGGCGAGGCC